>NZ_AKJR01000132.1:0-47937 GCF_000282235.1 Pseudomonas sp. GM24
GATGGCCGCACCTCGGTCTCGAGTGAAACCCTGCGTCATATCAAGCAAACGATAATTCCTCTTATTCAATCACCCCGGCCCTGTTAGACTTTGCGCCTTTGTTTTCGTCCGTCCGCAGGATGTCTGATGCCCTCGCTGCCTCTTCGCTTGTCTGCACTGTTGCTGGCCCTGGGCCTGAGTGCCTGCGATGACGCCCCGCGTTTCACCAAGGCCGAGCCCGGTGAAGCACGCGCGGGCGGTGCCGCGACCGTGCGCAAGACCGATCAGAATGCGTTCTCCCTGCCCTCGGCCAACCTGCCGCCGTCACGGCGAGTGGATTTCAGCGTCGGCAACAGTTTCTTCCGCAGCCCGTGGGTGATCGCCCCGTCGACCACCACCGCCCGCGATGGTCTCGGGCCGCTGTTCAATACCAATGCCTGTCAGGGCTGCCACATCAAGGACGGGCGCGGTCATCCGCCGCCACCGGATGCACCTAACGCGGTGTCCATGCTCGTGCGCCTGTCGATTCCCGATACACCGGAATTTGCCAAAGTCATTGAACAGGTCGGCGTGGTGCCGGAGCCGGTGTACGGCGGTCAGTTTCAGGACATGGCCGTGCCCGGCGTCGCTCCCGAGGGCAAAGTCCGCGTTACCTACACGCCAGTGCCTGTACGCTTCAAGGACGGCACCGAAGTCGAACTGCGTAAACCGGTGTTGCAGATTACCCAACTCGGCTACGGCCCGATGCATCCGGACACGCGTTTCTCGGCCCGCGTTGCCCCGCCGATGATTGGGCTGGGCCTGCTCGAAGCGATCCCCGAAGATGCGATTCTGGCCAATGCCGCCGCGCAAGCCAAAGACAACAAAGGCATCAGCGGCCGTCCCAACCAGGTCTGGGATGACGCTTTGCAGAAGACCGTCATGGGCAGATTTGGCTGGAAAGCCGGGCAACCGAACCTCAATCAACAGAATGTTCACGCGTTTTCCGGTGACATGGGCCTCACGACCAGCCTGCGCCCCTTCGATGACTGCACCGACGCGCAAACGGCCTGCAAACAGGCACCGAACGGCAACGGCCCGGACGGCGAGCCGGAAGTCAGCGACAACATCCTGCGTCTGGTGTTGTTCTACAGCCGCAATCTCGCTGTGCCGGCACGCCGTGGCGTCAACGATGCAGAAGTGCTGGCCGGCAAGAACCTGTTTTTCCAGGCCGGCTGCGATTCCTGCCACACGCCGAAATACACCACCGCCGCCAACGCCGCCGAACCTGAACTGGCCAATCAAGTGATTCGCCCGTACAGCGATCTGCTGCTGCATGACATGGGCGACGGTCTGGCCGACAACCGCACGGAATTCCAGGCCTCCGGCCGCGACTGGCGCACGCCGCCGTTGTGGGGGATTGGCCTGACGCAAGCAGTCAGTGGCCACACGCAGTTTTTGCATGACGGTCGCGCACGCAATCTGCTCGAAGCGGTGCTATGGCATGGCGGCGAAGCGCAAGCCGCGCAGCAACAGGTTTTGTCTTTCAATGCCGAGCAGCGCGCTGCGTTGCTGGCGTTTTTGAACTCACTTTAAACACTGATAAAGAATCGGGAGCCCGACATGTTCCGTCCCAAGCTACTGTTCACCAGCCTTGCCGCGCTCGCCCTCGGCGCCTGCTCGCCGCAGGATCCGCAAGCGGTCACCTCGGCGGCCATCGCCAAATCGGTGATCCTGCCGACCTACACCCGTTGGGTCGAGGCCGACAAGCAACTGGCGGTCAGCGCCCTCGCCTACTGCCAAGGCAAAGAAACCCTGGAGACCGCCCGCGCCGACTTCCTCCATGCACAGAAGGCCTGGGCCGAGCTGCAACCGCTGCTGATCGGCCCGCTGGCCGAGGGCAACCGTTCGTGGCAGGTGCAGTTCTGGCCGGACAAGAAGAACCTCGTCGGCCGTCAGGTCGAGCAACTGGTCGTCGCCCAGCCGCAGATCGATGCCGCCGCACTCGCCAAATCGAGCGTGGTGGTACAAGGCCTGTCGGCTTACGAGTACATCCTGTTCGACGCCAAGCCTGACGTCGCCAACGCCGAGCAGAAAGCCAAGTACTGCCCACTGCTGATCGCCATCGGCGAGCGTCAGAAGCAGCTGGCCGAAGAGATTCTGCAGAACTGGAACAACACCGACGGCATGCTTGCGCAGATGACCAAGTTCCCGAACCAGCGCTACGCCGATTCCCACGAAGCGATCGCCGATCTGCTGCGCGTGCAAGTCACCGCGCTGGACACCCTGAAGAAAAAACTCGGCACGCCAATGGGCCGCCAGAGCAAGGGCGTACCACAACCATTCCAGGCCGATGCATGGCGCAGCCAGTCTTCGCTGACCGCACTGGAGGCCAGCCTCGCGGCAGCGAAAACCGTGTGGGAAGGCGTCGACAACAAAGGCCTGCGCGGTCTGTTGCCGGCTGAGCAAAAGCCATTGGCCGACAAAATCGACGCCGCTTATGCCGCTTCGCTGAAACTGTTCGACAGCACCCAGCGTTCGCTCGGCGAAATGCTTGAAGACGACGCCGGTCGTCAGCAACTGAACGACATCTACGACAGCCTCAACGTCGTCCATCGCCTGCACGAAGGCGAACTGGCCAAAGCGCTGGGTATCCAACTGGGCTTCAACGCCAACGACGGTGACTGATGAGGGCAAGTGCCATGCTGCGACGTCAGGTTCTGACTTTAGCTAGTACGCTGCTGGGAGCAGTGACGCTGGGCGGCTGGACGCTGTTCAAACGCAAGGATCAGAGCCCGCTGTTGCTGTCGGCGCGCGACGACACCGACGGCAAGCATTACGCCGTCGGCTATCGGCTGGATGGCACGCGCGTATTCGCCACCGAAGTCGGCCAGCGTTGCCACGACATCATCAACCACCCGACGCAGCCGATTGCACTGTTCGTCGCCCGTCGTCCGGGCACCGAGAGTTACCTGATCGACTTGCGCGACGGTCAGTTGCTGCAGACGGTGACCTCGCAGCCGAACCGGCACTTCTACGGCCACGCTGTGGTGCACAAGGACGGCGAATACCTGTACGCCACCGAGAACGACACCACCGATCCCGGTCGCGGCTTGCTGGGCGTGTACAAGTTCGAAGGCGAGCGGCTGGTGCACACGGGGGAGATTTCCACCCACGGTCTCGGCCCGCATCAGGTGTCGTGGATGCCCGACGGCGAGACGCTGGTGGTGGCCAATGGCGGGATTCGTACCGAGGCGGAAAGCCGCGTCGACATGAACCTCAACGCCATGGAGCCAAGTCTGGTGCTGATGCAGCGCGATGGCACCCTGCTGAGCAAGGAAACCCTCGCCCAGCAGATGAACAGCGTGCGCCATCTGGGCATCGCCAGCGACGGCACCATCGTTGCCGGTCAGCAATTCATGGGCGCGTCGCATGAGCGTTCGGAACTGTTGGCGATCAAGCGGCCGGGGCAGCCGTTCGTGGCGTTCCCGGTGCCGGAGCATCAGTTGCAATCGATGGGGCATTACACCGCCAGCGTCGCAGTGCACAGTGATTTGCGTCTGGTTGCGTTGACGGCGCCGCGTGGCAACCGCTTCTTTATCTGGGATCTGGACAGCGGCGAAGTACGCCTTGATGCACCATTGCCCGATTGCGCCGGTGTCGGTGCGGTGAAGGACGGTTTTGTCGTGACCTCCGGGCAAGGGCGTTGCCGTTACTACGATTGCCGCCAGGATGAGCTGTTGGCCAAGCCGCTGGAATTGCCGGCGGGGCTCTGGGACAACCATCTGCACTTGATGGCGTAAAACAGCCTTAAAAGATCGCAGCCTGCGGCAGCTCCTACATTGGAATGCATTCCCCTGTAGGAGCTGCCGCAGGCTGCGATCTTTTTGCCCCCCCCTGTAAGAACTGCCAGTTGGAATCCCCCCTGTACTCGGAGTAATGTGCCCGCCTGTCTCACCTGATTTATCCAAGGAACTGGAAATATGCTGCGTCGCCGCATGCTGATCATGTTGGGTGTTGTTTTGCTGATCGTCCTGGTGCTGGGCGGGTATAAAGCCTTTTCGATCTACACGATGATCCAGGGCTTTTCCAAGCCGAAACCGCCGATCAGCGTCGCCGTGGCCAACGCCAGCGAGCAGCCGTGGCAGCTGCGCCTGCCGACAGTCGGCACGCTGAAGGCGCTGCAAGGTGTCGAGCTGAGTCTGGAAGTCGCCGGCACCGTCACCGAACTCAAGTTTGAATCCGGACAGAAGGTCAAGGCCGGACAGCCGTTGCTGCAACTCGACAGCGCCGTTGAAACCGCCCTGCTGGAAACCGCCAAGGCTGATCTCGGTCTGGCGCAACTGGACTTCGGCCGTGGCGCGCAACTGGTCGACAGTCGCGCCATCTCCAAAGGCGAGTACGACCGCCTCTCTGCCGTTCTGCAAAAGAACAAGGCCACGGTCAATCAGCTCAACGCCTCGCTGGCAAAAAAACGCATCCTCGCGCCGTTCAGCGGCACCATCGGCATCCGTCAGGTCGACGTCGGCGACTACCTCGCCAGCGGCACCAAAATTGCGACGTTGCAGGATTTGAGCAGCCTCTACGCCGACTTCTATCTGCCCGAGCAATCGGTGCCGAAACTGGCCATCGGTCAACCGGTGCAGATCTCGGTCTCTGCTTACCCGGGGCAAAACTTCGCCGGCAAGATCAGCGCGATCAACCCGATCGTCGAAAGCACTACGCGCAACATTCTGATCCGCGCCACTTTGGCCAACCCCGACGGCAAACTGCTGCCGGGGATGTTTACCAGCCTCGAAGTGCTGCTGCCCGATCCGCAAAAACATATCGTGGTGCCGGAAAGTGCGATCACTTACACCCTCTACGGCAACTCGATCTACGTGGTCGGGCAGAAGAAAGCCGAGGACGGTAGTGTCGAAAAGGATGACAAGGGTCAACCGGTGCTGATCGCCGAACGCCGCTTCATCGAAACTGGTGAGCGCCGCGATGGCCTGGTGATGATCAACAAGGGCGTGCAGAGTGGCGAACAAGTGGTGACGGCTGGCCAGATCAAACTGGACAACGGTGCCCACATCGCCATCAGCGACGACAAGACCCTCGGCGAGCAGAACAGTCCGCCCCGCGCCGACTGATCAAGGAATTCCCATGGCTTTTACCGATCCGTTCATCCGCCGCCCGGTGCTCGCCACTGTGGTCAGCCTGTTGATTGTGTTGCTCGGCTTTCAGGCCTGGAGCAAGCTGCCGCTGCGCCAATACCCGCAAATGGAAAACGCCCTGATCACGGTGACCACCGCTTACCCCGGGGCCAACGCCGAAACCATTCAGGGCTACATCACGCAGCCAATGCAGCAAAGTCTGGCCAGCGCCGAGGGCATCGATTACATGACCTCGGTCAGTCGGCAGAACTTCTCGGTAATCTCGATCTACGCGCGCATCGGCTCCAACACCGACCGTTTGTTCACCGAACTGCTGGCCAAGGCCAACGAGGTGAAAAACAAGTTGCCGCAGGACGCCGAAGACCCGGTGCTGAGCAAGGAATCCGCCGACGCTTCGGCGCTGATGTACATCAGCTTCTTCAGCAAGGACTTGAGCAACCCGCAGATCACCGACTACCTGTCACGGGTGATCCAGCCAAAACTGGCAACCCTGCCGGGTATGGCCGAAGCGGAAATTCTCGGCAATCAGGTGTTCGCCATGCGCCTGTGGCTCGACCCGGTAAAACTCGCCGGTTTCGGCCTCAGCGCCAGCGATGTGACCAACGCCGTGCGCCAGTACAACTTCCTCTCCGCTGCCGGCGAAGTGAAAGGCGAATACGTGGTCACCAGCATCAACGCCAATACCGAGCTGAAATCGGCCGAGGCTTTTGCGGCGATTCCGCTCAAGGTCAGTGGCGACAGCCGCGTGCTGCTCAGCGATGTCGCGCGGGTGGAAATGGGCGCGGAAAACTACGACTCGATCAGCTCGTTCGGCGGCACGCCGTCGGTGTACATCGGCATCAAAGCCACACCGGGCGCCAACCCGCTGGACGTGATCAAGGAAGTGCGCAAGCTGATGCCGGAGCTGGAAGCGCAACTGCCGCCAAACCTGAAAAGCGAGATCGCTTACGACGCCACGCTGTTCATTCAGGCCTCGATCGATGAAGTAGTGAAAACCCTGTTCGAAGCGGTGCTGATCGTCATCGTTGTGGTGTTCCTGTTCCTCGGCGCATTGCGTTCGGTAGTGATCCCGGTGGTGACCATTCCGCTGTCGATGATCGGCGTGATGTTCTTCATGCAGATGATGGGCTACTCGATGAACCTGCTGACGCTGCTGGCGATGGTGCTGGCCATCGGTCTGGTGGTGGACGATGCGATTGTCGTGGTGGAGAACATCCACCGACACATCGAGGAAGGCAAGACGCCGTTTGATGCGGCGCTGGAAGGCGCGCGGGAAATTGCCATGCCGGTGGTGTCGATGACCATCACCCTGGCGGCGGTGTATGCGCCGATCGGTTTTCTCACCGGGCTGACCGGGGCGCTGTTCAAGGAGTTTGCGCTGACCTTGGCCGGTGCGGTGGTGATTTCCGGGATCGTCGCCCTGACTCTGTCACCGATGATGTGCGCGTTTTTGCTGCGCCACGAGGAAAACCCCAGTGGTCTGGCGCACCGCCTCGACCGTATTTTCGACGGCCTAAAACGCCGCTACCAGAGCATGTTGCACGGCACGCTGAACACGCGCCCTGTGGTGTTGGTATTCGCGGTGATCGTGTTGTGCCTGATCCCGGTGTTCCTCAAGTTCACCAAATCGGAACTGGCCCCGGACGAAGATCAGGGCATCATTTTCATGATGGCCACTGCGCCACAGCCGACCAACCTTGATTACCTGAGCACCTACACTGACGAATTCATCAAAATCTTCAAGGAATTCCCCGAGTACTACTCCTCGTTCCAGATCAACGGCTACAACGGTGTGCAGGCCGGCATCGGCGGTTTCCTGCTTAAGCCGTGGAACGAGCGCAGCCGCACGCAAATGCAGATCCTCCCGGAGGTGCAGGGCAAACTCGAAGGCATCCCGGGCTTGCAGATCTTCGGTTTCAACCTGCCCTCCCTGCCCGGCACCGGCGAAGGCTTGCCGTTCGAGTTTGTAGTCAACACCGCCAACGACTACGAACTACTGTTGCAAGTCGCCGACCGGATCAAGAAACGCGCCATGGAATCGGGCAAGTTCGCCTTCGTCGACCTCGATCTGGCGTTCGACAAACCTGAAGTGGTTGTCGATATCGACCGCGCCAAAGCGGCGCAGATGGGCGTGTCGATGCAGGACCTCGGTGGCACCCTCGCCACCCTGTTGGGCGAGGCAGAAATCAACCGTTTCACCATTGATGGGCGCAGCTACAAGGTGATTGCTCAGGTTGAACGGCCGTACCGCGATAACCCGGACTGGCTGAACAACTACTACGTGAAAAACACCCAGGGCGAGTTGCTGCCACTGTCGACGCTGATCAAGGTCAGCGACCGCGCCCGACCGCGCCAGCTCAACCAGTTCCAGCAGCTCAACGCGGCGAAGATTTCCGGTTTCCCGCTGGTGAGCATGGGCGAAGCCATCGACACGGTCTTGCAGATCGCTCGCGAAGAAGCGCCGGCCGGGTTCGCCTTCGACTATGGCGGCGCGTCACGTCAGTTCGTCCAGGAAGGCAGCGCGTTGTGGGTAACGTTTGCCTTGGCCCTGGCGATTATCTTTCTGGTGCTGGCGGCGCAATTCGAAAGCTTCCGCGATCCGCTGGTGATTCTGGTGACGGTGCCCTTGTCGATCTGTGGGGCGTTGATTCCGCTGTTCCTCGGCTGGTCGAGCATGAACATCTACACCCAGGTCGGGCTGGTGACGCTGATCGGGCTGATCAGCAAGCACGGCATCCTGATCGTCGAGTTCGCCAACCAGTTGCGCAAGGACAAGGGCCTGACGGCGCGCGAAGCCGTTGAGGAAGCGGCGGCGATTCGCTTGCGGCCGGTGTTGATGACCACGGCGGCGATGGTGTTTGGCATGGTGCCGCTGATTCTGGCCACGGGCGCCGGTGCGGTGAGCCGTTTTGATATCGGCATGGTGATTGCCACGGGAATGTCGATTGGTACGTTGTTTACGCTGTTTGTCCTGCCGTGCGTTTACACCTTGCTGGCGAAACCCGATAAGCCTTGAAAGCAAAAGATCGCAGCCTTCGGCATCTCCTACACCGATCCATGTAGGAGCTGCCGAAGGCTGCGATCATTTGATCTTGCTTGCATAAAAAAAGGCCTCGCAACTGCGAGGCCTTTTATGTGGGCTTCAATCGGTTCAACTTTGCGGCCTCATCCCTTGAGAAAGTCCGAACATGAACAACAACAGATCATGATCGGGTTTGGTCGCCACGGAGGCTTTTGCCACCCGTGGGACTGCGCAGTGGGCGTCGTCTACGGACGCGCCAACCACCTGCATGCGGGGCTGCTCCCAGGCAGCCACCGCCAATGACGCAACTGCCAAGGCTCCAACCAAAAACAAACCTCGTGCAATTTCTAGTTTCATCGCTATAAACCTTTGATAGCGCTGCCAAACGCCGTCTCATAAAAGTAGACGAGTTTTTTCCAGTCCGCGTCGCGGAACGACGAATGGCGGCGCAATTGCTTCATGTCATGGGAGGCGGCGCGATAGGCGGTCAGACGCTGGCGGCATTTCTCCAGATCGATCAAAGCGACCTCGACCTTGGCCGACTCGCCTTCGCCCGTCACACGCACAAACACGTGTTTGATGTAGATGCAGCTGTGCTGCCAACGGCCCTTGTGCATACGCGCCAGATTCTCGGCGAGGTCCTTGAGCACACGCTCGTAAACCACATCGCCACACTGATCGCGACCGCCGGCAGCCGCCAGCCAGTGTTCCAGTTCCTGGAAACCGTCCAGGGACTTGGTGACCAAAAGTGCACGCCACTTGTGTTGCGGATCAGGCTGGGCACCGCAAAAGACGATCTCGGGCACGCGCACACCGAGCTTGCTCACGCCAGTCAGCGCGTCAAGTTCACGCAGAACAGTAGGACGGCCGAAAGGGTGCAGCCAGCTGCGGTAGATATGACCGGTCTGGCGCTTGGCATACAGCAGTTGACCATCGCGCCCCACGACCCTTTGCACGCCACTTTCCCCGCCACGTCGAACATTGGGCTCTTCCACCCACTCGCCGCGCTGGTTCCAGTAAAAGTCAAAGCGATCTTGCGGAGCGACATCCGTTTCTGCTGCAAATTGCACTGCCATCCTGTTACCTCTTGCGTAATACGTAAACCCGCCACATGGCGTAGAGCGGAATAAAGTCCAGTTGTTCCTGAATCCGAAAACCTGCCTCCTCGAATTCCTTTTCCACCGTAGCGGCCGGTAACACAAAGCGATTCTGATACTCGCGTTTGTCACGGTTGCGCTCGGCTCGCTGGCGTTTCCAGGCTTTGAAGTTGCCATCAACCCACAGCGAAACGATCACACTGTCGCGGGTGACGCGCTCGAATTCGCGCAGAATCGCCCGGCGATGCTCGGCTTCACCGATGTGGTGGAGCAGACGCATGCAGAAAATGCTGTCGACGGCGTTGTCAGGCAAGGCAATGTCGAAGGCAGATGTGTGCAAGGGTTGTACCCGTTTCACCACATCGGCCGGTTGCGACTGCATGGCCGTCTTGATCATCGACTCGGAATTGTCCGCACCGATAATCACCCGGTTGGCCTTTTCGCCCAACAAGGGCCAGAAACGCCCGGCACCGCAAGGCAGATCCAGCACCAGCCCTGGCTCGCCAACCAGCGCCAGCGCCTTGCGGGCCATCTGTTCGTCACGCCAATGGGAGAGACGCCGTCCAAGACTTTCTTTGTGCTTGCGCAGATATTTCTGCGCGTGTTGATCGTCGTACTTCTCGGAAAAATCGAGTTTGATCGGACCGGACATCACCTGGACTCCTGAATTGCTGATGTCACCACCTTAAGGAGCGGCGTGTCAGCGTCAGGTCATCCATTTGTGAAAAAAATGTCCGGTAAACAGACAAATTATTACAGCGTTATACAGGATTTAGACAGGAAGGAGGGAGTAGCATTGAGCCACTCCGTGCGTCAGATTTTGCCCAGATCTACCTCGAAGCGGCAGCCATTGGGCTCCATCGTGCTCAAACTGACGGTCCAGCCCTGGTTCTCGCAGATCCGCTGCACCAGCGACAATCCCAGCCCCAGGCCTTCGCCACGCTTTTCGCTGCCACGTACGAAAGGCTCGAACATGGCTTCGCGCTTTTCTTCCGGAATGCCGACACCGGAGTCTTCCACCGCGAAGCCGTTGGCAGTGAGTGTCAGGCGAATGAAGCCGCTTTCGGTGTAATGCAGCGCGTTGCGCAACAGGTTGCCCATCACGGCATTCAACAGGGTCGCGTTGTAGCGAATGTCTGATGGACTGCCAGGTTCGAAGATCAGTTTCAGGCCCTTGCTCTCGATCGGCCCGCGCCACAGACACAACAGGCCTTCGGCCACTTGCGAGAGGTTTTGCTGAAGTGCCATGCCGGCATCTTCATGCTGGGCGCGCGCCAGCATCAGGAAGGTTTGCACCAATTCGCGCATTTCTTCACTGGCGCGGGCAATTCGCTCGACCTGTGAACGACCACGCTGGTCGATCCCCGGGTTTTCCAGCAGCAGTTCGCAGGAACTGGCCAATACCATAAGCGGCGTGCGCAATTCATGGCTGACGTCGCTGGTGAACAAACGTTCGCGTGTCAGCGCCTGACGCAAACGCCCCAATGTGGCATCGAAGGCCACCGCCAGCTCGCCGACTTCGTCTGCCGCGTAATCCGGCGCCAACGGCGGCGCCAACCCGAGTAACTGGTCACGGTGACGCACCTGCCGGGCCAGTCGGACCACCGGCGCCATCACCTTGCGCGCCAGCACCCAGCCGAGGAACACCGCCAGTGCCAGGCTGAGCACAAAACCCACCAGGACCACGGCAAACAGCACGCGCTCGCGCTCTTCAAAATCGCTTTGATCTTGCAGCAAGACGTAACGGCGACCGTCGACGATCTCGACCATCGCGTGATACGACAGCTGCTCGCGGAAGACTTCATGGAAACCCGAATCGAGGTGGCGCAGGTCCTTGGGCAGCTCGAAATCGCCCGGTCCGCCACTGAAATAGAACAACTGGTCGGGTTCCGGGCGATGGCTCCAGTCCGAAACATTGTCCATCAGCAGCAGACGCTGCAAGTCGCCGCCCAGCCCCGCCGAAATCAGTTTTTCTTCCACCAGATGCACGGTCGCGACAATGCCCATTGCGAAGGCGCCGGCCACCAGTGCACTCATCAAGGCAAAAGCAATGATGATCCGCTGGGAAAGACTTTGCCTGAACTCCATTACACGTCGGCCAGCCGGTAACCCACGCCGTGCACAGTGTGCAGCAGTGGTTTGGCAAAAGGTTTATCGATCACCTGACGCAGTTGGTGAACGTGACTGCGCAGGCTGTCGCTGTCCGGGCAATCGTCGCCCCACAGCGCTTCTTCGAGAATTTCCCGACGCAGGACGTGCGGGCTCTTCTGCATCAACACCGCGAGCAATTTGAGGCCGACCGGGTTGAGCTTCAGCAGTTTGCCGTCGCGGGTCACTTCCAGCGTGTCGAGGTCGTAGCTCAGATCGGCGACCTGCAGCGCACGGCGACCACCACCTTGCGCACGGCGCATCACCGCTTCGACCCGCGCAGCCAGCTCGGACAAGGCAAATGGCTTGATCAGGTAATCGTCGGCCCCGGCCTTGAAACCCTGCAAGCGGTCGTCGAGTTGATCGCGGGCGGTGAGCATGATTACCGGTGTGTCCCGACGGGCGTCCTCACGCAGGCGTTTGCACAGAGTGTAACCATCGATGCCGGGCAACATGATGTCGAGCACGATCAGGTCGTAATGCTCGGTGGCGGCCAGATGCAGGCCCGACAGACCGTCCTGGGCGCAATCGACGGTATAGCCCTTGAGGCCCAGATAATCGGCCAGATTGGCCAGGATGTCGCGGTTGTCTTCGACCAATAGAATTCGCATGGGCACCTCCTCCGTACGGGGTAACGGCCGTCTTGGCCCGCGCAGCTTACGGCCAAGTGTGGCTCACGGCTAGGCGTGCGTTGGGTTGTTGCGCGAGAAAAACGTTCATTGTTCCAGCCAACGTTTTTTTCACTTTCGATTAACAAATCAGCGACGCATAGACGCGCAGACTCCGCGCGGTTGCGCTCCTCAGATCCTACTTACACCCAAGGAATTGCCCATGGTGTCGACTTCTGCCCGCCCCGTTTCCAGACCGCTGAACTTCTGGCTTTGCCTGGGAATACCCACCGTCGCGGCAATCATTCTGGTGTTGCTCGAACTGACCGATCTGGACATGGATCTGGCCAGACTGTTCTACGACCCGGTCGCAGGCGACTTTATCGGGCGACACAGTTTTTTCCTTGAAGACATCCTCCATGATCGTGCCAAACAGGTGGTCATTGCGTTCTCGGTGTTGGCCATCCTCGGCTTTATCGGCTCGTTTTTTCTCGCCAGGCTGAAACCGTTCAAGCGTGAACTGGGTTGCCTGGTGCTGTCGCTGGGGCTTGCCACTTCGTTCGTCACCCCGGTGAAAGCCGTAACGGCGGTGCAATGCCCATGGAGCCTGGAGCAATTCGGTGGCCATGAGACCTACAGCAAACTGATGGAGCATCGTCCACAGACCGATAAACCCGGGCGTTGCTGGCCCGGTGGTCATGCGGCGACGGGGTTTACTTTGTTTGCGCTGTTCTTTGTCCTGCGTGATCGGCGTCCGCGCCTGGCCAGACAGGCGTTTATCTTTGCCTTCGCATTGGGGTCGGTGTTTTCCATCAGCCGGATGATGCAGGGCGCGCACTTCTTTTCGCACAACGTGTGGACGGCGATTTTCTGCTGGCTGATTTGTCTGGGATCTTATTATTGGGTGCTGTATCGCCCGGCGGTGAAAGCCGAGGCCGTGGTCGAGGCGCAACCGGTCAGCGCCTGATCTGACGCCATCGCTGGCAAGCCAGCTCCCACAGGGTTGGTGCCGAGCACACATTTTGTGAACGCTCGAATCACTGTGGGAGCTGGCTTGCCAGCGATGAACGATTACTCGGACTTTCGCCAACACTAAATCAAAGGCAATAAAAAACCCCGCTGACTCGCGTCAGCGGGGTTTTGCGTTACGGGGTAAGGCTGGCTTACATCATGCCGCCCATGCCACCCATGCCGCCCATGTCTGGCATACCGCCGCCAGCAGCGCCGTCTTTCTTCGGCGCGTCAGCTACTGCCGCTTCGGTGGTCAGGATCAGACCGCCGATCGACGATGCAGCTTGCAGAGCGGAACGAGTCACCTTGGTTGGGTCCAGGATGCCCATTTCGATCATGTCGCCGTATTCGCCAGTTGCAGCGTTGTAACCGAAGTTACCTTTGCCGTTCTTGACTTCGTTGACCACAACGCTTGGCTCGTCGCCGCTGTTGGCAGCGATCTGACGCAGCGGAGCTTCAACAGCGCGGCGCAGAACAGCGATACCGACGTCCTGATCAGCGTTGTCGCCTTTCAGGTCAACCAGGGTTTGCAGAGCACGGATCAGCGCAACGCCACCGCCAGGTACCACGCCTTCTTCAACGGCTGCACGAGTTGCGTGCAGGGCGTCTTCAACGCGGGCCTTCTTCTCTTTCATTTCTACTTCGGAACCAGCGCCAACCTTGATCACTGCAACGCCGCCGGACAGCTTGGCCAGACGCTCTTGCAGTTTTTCACGGTCGTAGTCCGAGGAAGTTTCAGCAGCCTGGGCACGGATCTGAGTGATACGCGCCTGGATGTCAGCTTCTACGCCAGCACCGTCAACGATGATGGTGTTTTCCTTGGAGATGGTCACACGCTTGGCGCTACCGAGGTTTTCCAGGGTAGCGGCTTCCAGGCTCAGGCCGATCTCTTCGGAGATAACGGTACCGCCGGTCAGAACAGCGATGTCCTGCAGCATGGCCTTGCGACGGTCGCCGAAGCCTGGCGCCTTGACGGCTGCGACTTTAACGATGCCACGCATGTTGTTCACAACCAGAGTCGCCAGGGCTTCGCCTTCAACGTCTTCGGAAACGATCAGCAGTGGACGGCCGGCTTTGGCAACGGCTTCCAGCACTGGCAGCATTTCGCGGATGTTCGAGATCTTTTTGTCGACCAGCAGGATCAGCGGGCTGTCCAGCTCGGCAACCATGGTCTCTGGCTTGTTGACGAAGTACGGGGACAGGTAGCCACGGTCGAACTGCATGCCTTCTACAACCGACAGTTCGTTTTCCAGGCCAGTGCCTTCTTCAACGGTGATCACGCCTTCTTTGCCGACTTTTTCCATGGCTTCGGCAATGATGTCGCCGATGGAGCTGTCGGAGTTGGCGGAGATGGTGCCGACCTGAGCGATGGCCTTGGTGTCAGCGCATGGCTTGGACAGGTTCTTCAGCTCTTTGACGATCGCGATGGTCGCTTTGTCGATACCACGCTTCAGGTCCATCGGGTTCATGCCGGCAGCGACGGCTTTCAGGCCTTCGTTGACGATCGACTGAGCCAGAACGGTAGCGGTAGTAGTACCGTCACCAGCGTCATCGTTGGCACGGGAGGCAACGTCTTTGACCAGCTGCGCGCCCATGTTTTCGAAGCGATCTTCGAGTTCGATTTCTTTGGCGACGGAAACGCCGTCCTTGGTGATGGTCGGAGCGCCGAAGCTCTTCTCGATGATCACGTTACGGCCTTTCGGGCCCAGGGTCGCTTTTACTGCGTCAGCCAGGACGTTGACGCCCTTGAGCATTTTTTTACGGGCGGAATCGCCAAACAGAACTTCTTTAGCAGCCATGATCGATATTCCTTAAATACTTTGTAGTAGCGGGAAAATGAACGGGGGTATCAGCCTTCGATAACAGCGAGGATTTCGTTCTCGCTCATTACCAACAGGTCTTCGCCGTCGACTTTCACAGTGTTGCTGCCGGAGTAAGGACCGAACACAACCTTGTCGCCTTCCTTCACGGACAGTGCGCGCACTTCGCCGTTTTCCAGAGCTTTGCCCGGGCCTACAGCGAGAATCACACCGTGGTTGGCTTTTTCAGCAGCCGAACCTGGCAGGACGATACCGCCAGCGGTTTTCTTTTCTTCTTCGCTGCGACGGATTACGACGCGGTCATGCAGAGGACGAAGCTTCATTGTCGATCTCTCCTAATTGTGGTTTTCATCGGCCGGTGTAGTCCCGGCGGGTTTAACAAATCCGGCCTTCGCCGGTTGCGCCTCGTCGAGCGAGACGCGGAAGACTGACTGGCGCAAATGCCAGAAACCTTTCGGTGACCGATACATAAGGGCGCATAAGCTTATTACAAGGGCGCGGCTAAAAATTTTTCACCGATATGTTGCACAAAAGCAGCCCATAAACGAACACGGCACCCGAAGGTGCCGTGTCAATGCAGATGTTACTTGGAGTCGCGATGTTCGAACTCGCCTTCGATCACATCACCCTCGCGGCCCAGAGGCTGACGCGGTGCAGGACCGCCACGGGGTTGCAGGTCGTCGGCGAACGCACGCTGGCGCATGGCCTGGTCTTCGGCGCGCTGACGCATCTTGTTGGCCAGAAGGCGACGCGTGAACGGCAGCAGCATGATCAGACCCACCACATCGCTGATGAAGCCGGGCAGGATCAACAAGCCACCGGCCAACGCCAGCATCAGGCCTTCGAGCATGGTTTGCGCGGGCAGTTCGCCGCGGTTCAGGCTTTCACGGGCACGCAGAGCCGTGGCCAGACCGGCGACGCGCAGCACGAACACGCCGAACATCGAGCCGAGAATGATCAGCAGCAGGGCCGGGAAAAACCCGATAGAGCCTGCCACTTTGACGAATACGAACAGCTCCAGCACTGGAAACAGCAGAAAGAGCAACAGAAAAGGGCGCATCAAAGTTTCCTCAACGCAAGAAATGCCTTGCAGTAAGCCTTAGATGACGTCGCCCTTTCGTGAATTCAAGCATCGGCCACTGCATTTTTTGGCCAGACCTCGGCATGAGCCAATGAAACCAGGGCTTCGCGCACTTGTGTCGGCGTATTACAAGGTACTGGGAACGGCAGCCAGTACAGCGCCTGACCGATGCGCAGGTGCATGCCTTCTGTGTCGATCCCGGCCAGTTGCGCCGGCGCAGTTTTCGGCAGACCGGCGAGGTCGACGTAGTGCGCGATGGCTTTGCCGTGGTCGCTGTTCATGTGCTCGACCATGCTGATCTCGGCCTTGCCGGCGAACGGATTGGCCAGGGTCAGTTGATCGACCCAGTGAATCGCACCAAAACCACCGATGTAGCGATGACGCACCGGGGTCAGCACCCAGAAGTCGAAATCGTGGGCCTTGTGGTAGTTCTGCGAATCGGGGAAATAACGGTAGTAACGCTCGGCGGCCGCTTCGATGGCAGCCGCGTCTTCGAGCTTTTGCGCTTCGGCCAGGTAGGTCAGGCGACCAACGGCTTGCACATCATCGGCCTCGCGCTCGCCGACGAGCATTGAGCATTTTGGGTCTTTTTGCAGGTTGTGGGTGTGCTGGGCAATGCGGCTGATCAGGATCAGCGGCCGGCCCTGCTCGTCCAGGCAGTACGGCACCACGGAGCCAAAAGGAAAACCGGGCATCGATTTGGAGTGGGTCGACAGCACTCCACGGTATTCCTTGAGAAGCAATTCTCGGGCATTCTTCGCCACTTCAACGCTCAATTTATGACTCCTTAAATAGAATCCGTCGAAAAAACGGACAGGCGCCGGGGATCAAGTCCCGGTCAGCCGGCGGGCAATTCTCATGTGCAAACCAGCCACGGCCGGTGCAGATCGGGAGTCGCTGAAAACAAAAACTACTCAGACCTGCTATCGGGGCATGCGAATGCAACTCAACGACAAAGTAATCATTATCACCGGCGGTTGCCAGGGTTTGGGCCGTTCGATGGCCGAGTATTTCGCCGGCAAAGGCGCGAAGCTCGCCCTGGTCGACCTCAATCAGGAAAAACTCGACGACGCGGTCGCGGCTTGCAAGGCCAAAGGCGTCGAGGCGCGCAGCTATCTGTGCAACGTGGCCAATGAAGAGCAGGTCGAGCACATGGTCGCTCAGGTCGCCGCTGATTTCGGCGCGATCCACGGCCTGATCAACAACGCCGGGATCCTCCGTGATGGCCTGCTGCTCAAGGTCAAGGACGGCGAAATGACCAAGATGAGTCTGGCCCAGTGGCAGGCCGTCATCGACGTCAATCTGACCGGCGTATTCCTCTGCACCCGTGAGGTGGCGGCAAAAATGGTCGAGCTGAAGAACACTGGCGCGATCATCAACATCTCGTCGATTTCTCGAGCAGGCAACGTTGGCCAGACCAACTATTCGGCAGCCAAGGCCGGTGTTGCTGCAGCGACAGTGACCTGGGCCAAAGAGCTGGCGCGCTATGGCATTCGTGTGGCGGGTATCGCGCCGGGCTTCATCGAGACCGAGATGACCCTGGGCATGAAACCGGAAGCGCTGGAGAAGATGACTTCGGGGATCCCGCTCAAGCGCATGGGCAAGCCGGAAGAAATTGCACACTCGGCGGCGTATATCTTCGAGAACGACTATTACACCGGGCGGATTCTGGAGATGGATGGCGGCTTGCGTATCTAACTGCCAGCACAAAACAAATGTAGGAGTGAGCCTGCTCGCGATTGCGGTCATTCATTCAACAAATCTTTTGAATGTTATTCCGCTATCGCGAGCAGGCTCACTCCTACAGGGTTATCGGTGTTGCTGATGTATCAATCGTCGCTGATGGTGATGTTCGGCATCGCCGGTGTCGCCGCTTCCTGCAACACAATCCGCGCACCGACGTGGCGGGCCAGTTCCTGATAGACCATGGCAATCTGGCTGTCCGGCTCGGCGATCACCGTTGGCTTGCCGCCGTCGGCCTGTTCACGGATCAGCATCGACAGAGGCAGCGAAGCCAGCAGTTCAACGCCGTACTGGGTCGCCAGCTTCTCACCACCGCCCTCACCGAACAGATGCTCGGCATGCCCGCAGTTCGAGCAAATGTGCACGGCCATGTTTTCCACCACGCCCAGCACCGGAATGTTGACCTTGCGGAACATTTCCACGCCTTTGCGCGCGTCGAGCAAGGCCAGATCCTGCGGGGTGGTGACGATCACTGCGCCGGCCACCGGGACTTTTTGCGCCAAAGTCAGTTGAATGTCGCCGGTGCCTGGCGGCATGTCGATGACCAGATAATCCAGATCGCCCCACGCGGTTTGCGTAACCAGTTGCAGCAGCGCGCCGGAGACCATCGGCCCGCGCCAGACCATCGGCGTGTTGTCGTCGGTCAGAAACGCCATCGACATGACTTCGACACCGTGAGCCTTGAGCGGCACGAACCACTTCTGATCCTTGACCTCCGGGCGGGTGCGCTCGGGGATGCCGAACATGATGCCTTGGCTCGGGCCGTAGATATCGGCGTCGAGAATCCCGACCTTGGCGCCTTCGCGGGCCAGGGCCAGTGCGAGGTTGGCGGCGGTGGTCGACTTACCCACACCGCCCTTGCCGGAGGCCACGGCGACCACGTTCTTGACGTTGGCCAGCCCCGGAATCTGCGCCTGCGCCTTGTGCGCAGCGATAACTGTATTGATTTCTACTTTCGCGGCCGCGACACCGTCGAGGTTCTCGATGGCCAATTGCAGCATTTGCGCCCATCCGCTTTTGAACAGGCCAGCGGCATAACCGATTTCCAGCTGCACGTTGACGCGATCACCGACGATCTCGATGTGCTTCACGCAACCGGCGCTGACCGGGTCCTGGTTCAGGTAAGGGTCGGTGTATTGGCTGAGGACGGCTTCCACCGCTGCGCGAGTGATGGCGCTCATGGGCAACTCCGATAACAAGACTGGGAAAAGATGGCGGGTATCCTACCCCTTCTATCCTCCGGACGGCATGCCCGGCAACGATTTGCAGGGGTGAAATATCTTGCCCGGCGCTTTATAGTGGCCGACCTCCGTTTCATCAAGTAGCGAAGCCCCACATGTCCGAACCACGCAAGATCCTCGTCACCAGCGCCCTGCCCTACGCCAACGGTTCGATTCACCTTGGCCATATGCTGGAATATATCCAGACCGATATGTGGGTGCGCTTCCAGAAGCATCGCGGCAATCAATGCATTTACGTCTGCGCCGACGACGCCCACGGTTCGGCGATCATGCTGCGCGCGGAAAAGGAAGGCATCACCCCGGAACAACTGATCGCCAACGTGCAGGCTGAACACAGCGCCGACTTTGCCGAGTTCCTGGTTGATTTCGACAACTTCCACTCCACTCACGCCGAAGAAAACCGTGAGTTGTCGAGCCAGATCTACATCAAGCTGCGTGACGCCGGGCACATCGCCCAGCGCTCGATCACCCAGTACTTCGACCCGGAAAAGAAAATGTTCCTGGCCGACCGCTTCATCAAGGGCACCTGTCCGAAATGCGGTACCGAAGACCAGTACGGCGATAACTGCGAAAAATGCGGTGCGACCTACGCCCCGACCGATCTGAAGGATCCGAAGTCGGCCATCTCCGGCGCCACCCCGGTGCTCAAGGATTCCCAGCACTTCTTCTTCAAACTGCCGGACTTCCAGGAAATGCTGCAAACCTGGACCCGCAGCGGCACCTTGCAAGACGCCGTCGCCAACAAGATCGCTGAATGGCTGGACGCCGGCCTGCAACAGTGGGACATCTCCCGCGATGCACCGTATTTCGGTTTCGAGATCCCGGGCGAGCCGGGCAAATATTTCTACGTGTGGCTGGACGCACCGATCGGCTACATGGCCAGCTTCAAGAATCTTTGCGACCGTACGCCGGAGCTGGACTTCGATGCGTTCTGGGCCAAGGATTCCACCGCCGAGCTGTACCACTTCATCGGCAAGGACATCGTCAATTTCCACGCGCTGTTCTGGCCAGCGATGCTCGAAGGCGCGGGCTACCGCAAGCCGACCGGCATCAATGTGCACGGCTATCTGACCGTCAACGGCCAGAAGATGTCCAAGTCGCGCGGCACCTTCATCAAGGCGCGTACGTATCTGGATCACCTGTCGCCGGAATACCTGCGCTATTACTACGCGGCCAAACTGGGCCGTGGCGTCGATGACCTCGACTTGAACCTCGAAGATTTCGTGCAGAAGGTCAACTCCGACCTGGTCGGCAAAGTGGTCAACATCGCCAGCCGTTGCGCCGGTTTCATCCAGAAAGGTAACGCCGGCCTGCTGGTCGGCACCAATGCCGCGCCAGAGCTGACCGAGGCTTTCCTCGCTGCTGCGCCAAGCATTGCCGACGCCTACGAGGCCCGCGACTTCGCCCGTGCCATGCGTGAAACCATGGCTCTGGCCGACCGCGCCAACGCCTGGATCGCCGACAAGGCGCCGTGGTCGTTGAACAAACAGGAAGGCAAACAGGATGAAGTCCAGGCGATCTGCGCCACCGCCATCAACCTGTTCCGCCAACTGGTGATTTTCCTCAAACCGGTGCTGCCGCTGTTGGCCGCCGATGCCGAGGCGTTCCTCAACGTCGCCCCGCTGACCTGGAACGACCACACCACGCTGCTGGCCAACCACCAGTTGAACGAATTCAAACCGTTGATGACCCGCATCGACCCGGTAAAAGTACAAGCCATGAGCGACGCCTCGAAAGAAGACCTCACCGCCAGCCAGACCGACACCGGTGCCGCGGCCCCAGCGGGCAATGGCGAACTGGCCAAGGACCCGCTGTCGCCGGAAATCGACTTCGATGCTTTTGCTGCCATCGACCTGCGCGTCGCGCTGATCGTCAAAGCCGAACACGTCGAAGGTGCTGACAAGCTGCTGCGCCTGACGCTGGACATCGGTGACGAGCAGCGCAACGTGTTCTCCGGGATCAAGAGCGCTTATCCGGATCCGTCCAAACTCGACGGTCGCCTGACCATGATGATCGCCAACCTCAAGCCACGGAAAATGAAGTTCGGTATCTCCGAAGGCATGGTGATGGCGGCCGGCCCTGGCGGTGAAGAGATTTACCTGCTGAGCCCGGACAGCGGCGCCAAGCCAGGTCAGCGCATCAAGTAACAGTTGGCGGTCAATTGATCCCACAGGCGTGCCCGGCATGCCTGTGGGATTTTTCATATCTGGCCGGATAATGCCTAACCTTTAGAGACACCCGCCCGTTTCGCTGGCAGAACCATGACCGAACTTGTGCTTACGCTCATCAGTGCTGCACTGCTCAACAACTTCGTGTTGCACTGGCCGCTGGGCGTCGATCCGCTGTTGGCGGGCAGTCGTCGTCAGGTGCATGCGTTGGGGCTGGCGACGTTGTGTCTGATGTTGATCACAGGCGTAGTGGGTTACGCGATCTGGCATTGGCTGCTGGTGCCGCTGCGACTTGAGTTCCTGCGCCTGTTCGTGTTTCTGCCGCTGAGCGTATTGCTGATCACGCCGCTGTTAAAGCTGCTGGCGCGCTGGCTGCCAAAGTTGCCTTTTGACGGTTTATGGCCGCTGTTGCTGGGCAATGCCGGTGTACTGGGGCTGGCGCTGATCAACGCGCAAAATGATCGCGGTCTGCTGCAGACGACAGCGCTGAGCCTCGGTGCCGGACTGGGTTTCTGGCTGGTGCTGAGCCTGTTTCAGGATTTGCGTGAACGCACGACCGACAACGATATTCCCCTGCCCTTTCGCGGCTTGCCGATCGATCTGATCAGCGCCGGATTGATCGCAGTGATTTTTCTCGGATTCAGTGGACTGATCAAAACATGAGTCTGATTCAACGCATCGATGCCCTTCTGCCGCAGACTCAATGCGGCAAGTGCGGCCATCCCGGATGCAAGCCCTATGCACAAGGTATCGCCGAGGGCGAGCCGATCAACAAGTGCCCGCCGGGCGGTGACGAAACCATCGCCGCGCTGGCTGAACTGTTGAAAGTACCGGTGCTGGAACTGGATATCAGTCGCGGTTCGGCGCCGCCGCAAGTGGCGTTCATCCGTGAGGCCGAATGCATTGGCTGCACCAAGTGCATTCAGGCCTGCCCGATCGACGCGATTGTCGGCGCGGCGAAACTGATGCACACGGTGATCATTGACGAGTGCACCGGTTGCGATCTGTGTGTCGCACCATGCCCGGTCGATTGCATCGAAATGCACCCGCTGCCGCTCGGCACATTGCCGGTCGTGGGCGGTCTGGCCTTCAGTCTTGAAGAACAGCGCGCGCGCGCGGCCAAACGCGATCACGCGCGTCAACGCTTCGAGCGCCGAAACCAGCGCTTGCAACGCGAAGAACAACAGAAGCAGGCTGAGCGTGAAGCGCGGGCGAAACGGACGGTGCAACCTGAAGTGGCCGCAACCGATCCGGTACAGGCGGCACTGGAACGGGTGCGTGCGCAGAAAGCGGCGACCGCCGATGCGGCGCTGAAGAAAGCCAAGATCGATGTGGCGATGAGCCGTGCGCAATTGCACAAATCGTTGAAAGCCTTCGGCCATCCGCCGACATTTGAGCAGCAGACGCAACTGATCGTGTTGCAGCAGCAGTTCGAAGCAGCCGAACAGGCTCTGGCGAAACTTGAAAGCAACCCGGCGCCAGCGCCCATCGTGCCTGCCCCCGCCAAAGACGCCGATCTGAAACGGGCCAAGATCCAGTTGGCCATGCGTCGTGCTGAACTGAAAAAAGCCCAGACCGCCGAAGCGGCGCCCGAGCAGATCGCCGCGCTTGAGCAGGCATTGCGCGACGCCGAACAGGCCCTGCACGCCGCCGAAGCCACAAGCGATCAGCCGTTGCCTGACTTGGTGCGCGTCGAAAAACGTCCGATCGACAGCCAGCTTCGTCAGTTGAAAACCGAATTGGCCTACGCCCGTGCGGACCTCAACAAACTCGAACGACGCGCCGACACGCCCACCGAAATCCTCGACAAGGCCCGCGTCCGCCTGCAAATCGCCGAGCGCCAGGTACAAGATCATGTCGCCCCTTGAGACACCGGACAATCGCCTGCAACAGGCGATGAAGCTGGTGCTGCTGGCCGCCTTGCCGGGGTTGCTGGCGCTGTTCTGGTGGTACGGCTGGGGCGTGCTGATCAATCTGCTGCTGGCGATCGTCGCCGCGCTGATGGTCGAGGCCGGCGTCGCACGTCTGCGTCAACAGCCCATCCAGCCAGCGTTGAGCGACGGCAGTGCGTTGGTCAGCGCAACATTGCTGGCGGCCGCCCTGCCACCTTATTGCCCCTGGTGGCTGACGGTGATGGCGGTTGCTTCGGGACTGCTGTTCGGCAAGCACATTTACGGCGGCGTCGGTAGAAATCCGTTCAATCCGGCGATGCTCGGGTTTGCCTTGATCATGGTGATGTTCCCGCAACCGATGACCCACTGGCCGGCCCATGGCCTGGATCTGACGGCAACGTTTCAACAGGTATTCGGCGCAGGTCAGGCGCCGGACGCTTGGGCGCAGGCCACGGTGCTGGACAGCCTGCGCATCAACAAGAGCCTGACCATGGATGAATTGTTCACCAGTAATCCGGCCTTCGGTCGCTTTGGCGGACACGGTGGGGAATGGGTGAATCTGGCGTTTCTCGCCGGCGGGTTGTTTTTGCTGCAGCGCCGGGTCTTCGGTTGGCATGCACCAGCAGGCATGCTCGGCAGTCTGTTTGTTGTCAGCCTGCTGTTCTGGAATGGCTCCGGGTCAGACTCTCAGGGTTCGCCGCTGCTCCACCTGCTCAGTGGCGCGACCATGCTGGGCGCGTTTTTCATCATCACTGAACCGGTCTCCGGCGCTAAAACCACGCTCGCCCGCCTGCTGTTCGGTGTCGGCGTCGGACTGCTGACTTATGCGATTCGCACCTGGGGGGGTTACCCGGATGGCGTGGCGTTTGCGGTGCTGCTGATGAACCTGTGCGTGCCAGCGCTGGAGCGGTTTGCCGCGAGTCGTCAGCCACAGGTGAGCACATGAACCGCGCGGTCAGCGCACTGACGTTATTGTTGTTGGCGGTGGTCGGCATTGGCGCGACGTACCTGCTGCAACGCAGCAGTGCACCGCAAATCGCTGCAGAGCAGCGCTGGGCCGACAGTCGTAAACTGTTCGACGTGCTTCCCGCTGACAGCTACGACAACCAACCGCTGGACCAGCCGATTACACTGACCGATACAGGTCTGAGCCATAGCACGCTCGCGGCTGGTTATCGTGCAACCAAGCATGGTCAAACCGTTGCAGTGTTGCTGCGTAACCAGACCGAGGGCTACGCCGGGGCCATTGAATTGCTGATTGCGATCGATGCCAACGGCAAGTTGCTCGGCGTGAAACCCCTCAAGCAAAACGAAACCCCGGCACTCGGCGGGCCGATTGGCGACTGGCCGAACCGCTGGCTTCAGGTTTTCACCGGCAAATCACGCGGTGAACCGAATGACACTGGCTGGGCACTGAAAAAAGATCAGGGGCAATTCGATCAAATGGCCGGGGCAACCATTACTTCGCGCGCGGCCATCAACGCGATCCACGATGCGTTGCGTTATTTTGACGAGCATCGAACGGCATTATTGGGGAGCGGAGCATGAACCTGTCCAACTCACTGATGCTGGTGCTATTGCTGGGCACCACCGTTTCTCTGGCCGGCGCATTGGGGACGATGTTGATGTTTGTCCTTGTGGTGGGCATTTATGCGTTGGGCATGTCACCGTTGCGCCCGCGCATGACAAAGGCGAGTGCCTTGCTGGCCGGTGTGCTGCTTGCTGCAACGTTAAGCAGTTGTGCAGATCTTCTGGCGCAACGCTGGTTTTTGGCGTGGCATCAGTCGTTCGGTCTCTATGGCGGATTGATCGCCTTGCAGTGCGTGGTGCTGGAGCACCACGGTTTCTTCGACCGACCGCTGGCCCAGCGCTTCAAACTTTGCGCATTGTTTGGCAGTTTGATGCTGGGGCTCGCGGCGCTGCGTGAACTCATCGGTCAGGGCAGCCTTGGCCGGGGGCTGTTCGAGCATGACTCCGGTCTTGTTTTATTCGGCGCTGGGCTGCATCTGACAACGCTGTTGCCCGGCGCCTTTATTGTATTGGGTCTGCTGCTCGCGGCCCGTCAGGCGTGGAATCGCCCGAACTCGATATCCAAGGAAACGCATCGCCCATGAATGCAGCAAAACGTCTGGAGATTTTCCGCCGCCTGCACGAAGACAATCCGGAGCCAAAGACCGAACTGGCCTACTCCTCGCCGTTCGAGCTGTTGATCGCGGTGATTCTTTCGGCGCAGTCAACTGACGTCGGCGTCAACAAAGCCACGGCGAAGCTGTTTCCGGTGGCCAATACGCCGGCGGCGATCCATGCTTTAGGGGTCGAAGGTCTATCGGAATACATTAAAACGATCGGTCTCTACAACAGCAAGGCCAAGAACGTCATCGAAACCTGCCGCCTGCTGGTCGAACGCCATGGCAGTGTGGTTCCACAAACCCGTGAAGAGCTCGAAGCCTTGCCGGGAGTAGGCCGCAAGACCGCCAACGTCGTACTCAACACAGCGTTCCGCCAACTGACCATGGCCGTCGACACCCACATCTTTCGCGTCAGCAACCGCACCGGCATTGCACCGGGCAAAAATGTGGTTGAAGTGGAAAACAAGCTGATGAAATTTGTACCCAAGGAATTCCTGCTCGACTCTCATCACTGGCTGATTCTTCACGGTCGCTACGTGTGTCTGGCCCGCAAGCCACGGTGTGGGAGTTGCCGGATCGAAGACTTGTGCGAGTACAAAGACAAAACTTCTGACGATTGACCGGCTATTGGAATAATTGATAAGTCGATTGAAAAAATCTTTTTTACCCGCTGCAGGAATGTCGATATAAGGGGCGCCAAAGGCATTCTTAGCCGGGAGTTAGCTTATGAGTAGCGACAAAGAACCACTGGATGTAGATGACGATATCGCTGCAGAAACTGATGACGCCGAACCTGTGGTCGAAGTCGCCAAAACCAATCTCAGCAAGCGCCGTACGATCGATAACCTGCTTGAGGAGCGCCGACTGCAAAAGCAATTGGCCGATTACGATTTTGATGACTGATACTTGAAAGCCTCCCGAACCGGAGGCTTTTCTCTTTGTGCGGCTAGCTGAGCTTGATCGGCCCATGACCCTGTCAGCCATCGATGGATTCAGACCAGACCATTACGCTGCGCCAATTCGATCAGATCAACCAGAGAACGCGCATTGAGCTTCAACAACAAGCGCGTCTTGTAGGTGCTCACGGTTTTGTTGCTCAAAAACATGCCATCGGCAATTTCCTTGTTGGTTTTGCCCCGCGCCAACTGCTGCAGCACCATCATCTCCCGACCGGACAGACGATCCACCATATCGGCTTCACTTGCATTGCCCAGACTGGTACGCACGGTATGCAGAGCCTGATTGGGAAAATAACTGTAGCCGGACAATACGGCCTTGATTGCGCTGAGTAACTCGGTCAAGTCCTGCTGTTTGCACACATAGCCGGCCGCACCCGATTGCATGCAGCGCATGGAAAAGTGCCCGGGAGCCTGGGAAGTCAGAACCAGTACTTTAATAGGCATGGCCGTTGAGGTCAGGCGTGCGATAACTTCCAGACCATCAAGTTTTGGTATTCCAATGTCCAGAATGACAATATCCGGCATTTGTTCTCTAGCAAGTTGTAACGCGTCCACACCGTTATCAGTTTCTGCGATGACTTCGTAGCCATGACGTTCCATCAGCATACGTACCGCAAGACGAATGACAGGGTGATCATCCACGATCAGCACTTTATTCATGGGCAAGTCCAGTTTCGCTGTTCGAATTTTTAGAACACGCACAATAGCCCAGTCACTTGCTCTATGGCATGCCAGTGTTAACACGCACTTGCATCGAGAGACATGCCCTACATCCATCGCGGATTAATCCTACAAAAAACCTCTACCCCTCTAAACATCCGACGCCGCATATGCTTTTGCCGGAGGAAAAATTTCTCTTTCAACCTGTTACGGACTACGACTACCGGTAAAAAAAACACGCCTCGTCGCTGCAGTTCATTGTGCCCGAACGGCATTGGCGCCGGGGCATATGCGCGCGACTGAAAAATATCGGGATATTGGAAACACCTGGCAACAGCGGTCGCATCGGCATTATAACGTCGAGAAAAACATAAACACCTGAAACAAGATATTTATACCAAGCCCTATAATTTTGCTATAAAAATAAACACTGAAACACCACTAACTACATCCAGACAATACGAACTTATTAACCATGAGCAAGACCAGACCAAAGAGTACAAACATGCTAAAAATCAAAAAGAAGATTAGCAATCCAATGACCGTCATTGCCATATTTGCGGCCATCTCTGAAACATCAGCCGCCGTGTCTCTGCCTTTCCTTGACAACGAGGACAGGGAAATTTATGTGTGGTTCTTGATCAGCTTTCCATTTTACTTGTTATTTCTTTTCTTTATCACTTTGAACTTCAACTACCGCTCCCTCTATTCACCTTCCGATTTCGGTAAAGACAAGAACTTCCTGAAAGTAATCGATATCAGTGATCGCGAGAACAAACGAAACACCTCGATGCAAGAACCTGTCACACCAGGTACATTCGGATTCTCCAGTTGTATCGTGCCGAGCGAATCGGGCACTGTCGAATGCAAAGACTCGTGCAAAGTACACAACGCACCTGACCCGCCTGCGGACATCAACGCAAAACCGAGCCTGATTGTTCAGCACAACATTCAGTTGCCCGCGTCGATCAGCAATCTCCATCTCATAGACGCCAGGGATGTCGATGCATCGAGAGAGTTAGCCACGATAGTGGAAAATATCCGCAACCTGGACAGGAAAACTGCCCGTGTGGTCGTCTTTCTTTCCAATCATGTGTCCGATGTTTTACTGACGCAAAATGCACTGCTGCAAATCAGGCACATAAAAAAAGGCTCTGGCAACACGCTGTGTATTGTTTATAACCTTTGCTCACAAGCGGTGACACTACTGGGGCGAGCATGAAGGCAGAGTCGTTGCCACACGTGCGAAAACCTGAACATGACCCGAACAGAAACCGCCAAAGAATCAAGCAAAAAGGGCGGCCTTGTCTCGATGACAAGGCCGCCCTTTTCATTGCACGTCAGTCTGCAACGCTTAGAACAGCTTGCGGCCCTTGTTGGCAGCAATGCGCATGCGCAGCGCGTTGAGCTTGATGAAGCCCGCAGCGTCAGCCTGATTGTAAGCACCGCCATCTTCTTCGAAGGTCGCGATGTTGGAATCGAACAGCGAATCGTCGGACTTGCGGCCAGTGACGATCACGTTGCCTTTGTACAACTTCAGGCGCACAACGCCGTTCACGTTGACCTGCGAAGCGTCGATCATCTGCTGCAGCATCAGACGCTCTGGGCTCCACCAGTAACCGGTGTAGATCAGGCTGGCGTATTTCGGCATCAGCTCGTCTTTGAGGTGAGCGACTTCGCGGTCCAGGGTGATCGATTCGATGGCGCGGTGAGCGCGCAGCATGATGGTGCCGCCCGGGGTTTCGTAGCAACCACGGGACTTCATGCCGACGTAACGGTTCTCGACGATGTCGAGACGGCCGATACCGTGGGCACCACCGATTTTGTTCAGTGTCGCCAGCACGGTGGCCGGAGTCATTTCGACGCCGTCCAGTGCAACGATGTCGCCGTTGCGGTAGGTCAGTTCCAGGTATTGCGCTTTGTCAGGAGCGTTCTCCGGGGAGACGGTCCATTTCCACATGTCTTCTTCGTGCTCGGTCCAGGTGTCTTCCAGCACGCCGCCTTCATAGGAGATGTGCAGCAGGTTGGCGTCCATCGAGTACGGAGACTTCTTCTTGCCGTGACGCTCGATCGGGATCGCGTGCTTCTCGGCGTAGTCCATCAGCTTCTCGCGGGACAGCAGGTCCCACTCACGCCAAGGGGCAATCACTTTAACGCCAGGCTTGAGTGCGTAGGCACCCAGTTCGAAACGCACCTGGTCGTTGCCTTTACCGGTAGCGCCATGGGAAATGGCGTCAGCGCCGGTTTCGTTGGCGATTTCGATCAGACGCTTGGCGATCAGCGGACGTGCGATGGAAGTACCCAGCAGGTACTCGCCTTCGTAAACGGTGTTGGCGCGGAACATCGGGAACACGAAATCACGCACGAATTCTTCGCGCAGATCGTCGATGTAGATTTCTTTGACGCCCATGGCCTGAGCCTTGGCGCGGGCCGGCTCGACCTCTTCGCCTTGACCGAGATCAGCGGTGAAGGTCACCACTTCACAGTTATAAGTATCCTGCAGCCACTTGAGGATCACCGAAGTGTCCAGGCCGCCGGAATACGCCAGAACGACCTTGTTTACGTCCGCCATGCCATCACTCCACGGGGTTCTACGGAAAGCCGAGGAGTCTACCGCTCAAACGCGATAATTTACAGAGGCGCGACAGCTTAAGACGACAAAGCGACAGAATCTGTCGACAGCGCGACGATGACCGGCGGGTCAGGAAGTCGCTGCTGTGCTGGCTGGGGTGCTCGCCTGAGGCGCTGGAGCGGTGGTTGGCGCCACGCGTGCAAGCTTCACCGCAACCCGACGGTTCTTCGCCCGGTTGGCCGCATTGGTGTTCGGAACCAATGGGTATTGTTCACCATGGAAACGTACTGTGATCTGCGATTCGGCGATGCCATTGGCCTTGAAGAAGTCGACCACTGCCAGCGCTCGGCGGCGCGACAGTTCACGGTTGGTCAGACGATTACCGCTGTTGTCGGAATGGCCATCGAGTTCGATGTGATTGACCGTCGGATCGGCCTTCATGAATTCGAGCATCACTTGCAGCTTGGCCTTGGCGGCGGCGTCCAGATCAACGCCTTCGCCGGGGAAGCCGATCTGCGATTGCTTGATCTGGTCGAAATTCTGCGGCAGCAATTTCGCTACACAGGTCTGATAGTCGTTAAACGCCTTGCTGAATTTCACCGGCAATAAACGCACTTCCGAGACACGGCCATCGCCAGACGCGCGACGCACGACCGGGCTGCGTCCGTCCAGCAGGCCGCTGATCAAACCGCCGGCCTGCGACTGCGAACTGCTGAACAGCACGTTGCCACTGCCAAGCCTCACAGAGCCGAGATTGATGTCACCACGACCCGGCTGCCAAGGCGCAGCCGCCGCCAGCAACGTCGCCGAACCGCCGCCAAGCATGGCGTTGTAGGCATTCAGACGAAATATCGCCTGCTCGCCGGCCTTGCGCACGAACTCACCCGAACCGAAATCGGTGATCGGCTGGGTCAGACGACATTCGAACTTGTCGCCGGCGACCGTCCACTCAATGTTCTCCAGACGGGTCTGGTACGTGAGCGCCATCGCGGGAAAGCTGGCAAACACACTGAGCAAGGCTAAATAACGCTGGCGCACGGGAGGCTCCATTGGCTTCTGAAACACAAAGACCGATTCACACTATGTTTACGGCATACCTACGGGATATCGGAAGGTTCCCGCAAAACTTGATAGCGAGTGCCTGCAAGAGTCTTTTCCGGTAGCATTCGCCTCAGTTTGACCCGCCTGGAATCCCCTCATGTCCGACCGCCTGACCCTGCTGCGTCCCGACGACTGGCACATTCATCTTCGCGATGGTGCCGTGTTGACCAATACCGTTGCCGATGTTGCGCGCACTTTTGGCCGCGCGATCATCATGCCCAACCTGGTACCTCCGGTGCGCAACGCCGCTGAAGCCGACGGCTATCGCCAGCGGATTCTCGCTGCCCGCCCGGCCGGCAGTCGCTTTGAGCCGCTGATGGTGCTGTACCTCACCGACCGCACCCAGCCCGAAGAGATTCGTGAAGCCAAGGCCAGTGGTTTTGTCTACGCCGCCAAGCTGTACCCGGCCGGCGCAACCACCAATTCCGACTCCGGCGTGACCAGCATCGACAAGATTCTGCCGGCGATCGAGGCCATGGCCGAAGTTGGCATGCCGCTGCTGATCCACGGTGAAGTCACCCGTGGCGACGTCGATGTGTTCGACCGCGAAAAGATTTTCATCGATGAGCACATGCGCCGCGTGGTCGAGCGTTTTCCGACGCTGAAAGTGGTGTTCGAACACATCACCACCGGCGATGCCGTGCAGTTCGTCAACGAGGCTTCGGCCAACGTTGGCGCGACCATCACCGCGCATCACCTGCTATACAACCGCAACCACATGCTGGTGGGCGGGATTCGGCCGCACTTCTATTGCTTGCCGATCCTCAAGCGCAACACGCATCAGGAAGCCCTGCTCGATGCCGCCACCAGCGGCAGCGCGAAGTTCTTCCTCGGTACCGACTCGGCGCCGCACGCGCAGCACGCCAAGGAAGCCGCTTGCGGCTGCGCCGGCTGCTACACCGCGTACGCCGCCATCGAGATGTACGCCGAAGCCTTTGAACAGCGTAACGCGCTGGACAAGCTCGAGGCCTTCGCCAGCCTCAACGGTCCGCGTTTCTACGGCCTGCCGGCAAACACCGATCGCATTACCCTGGTCCGTGAAGAATGGACCGCCCCGACCAGCCTGCCATTCGGCGAGCTGACCGTTATCCCGCTGCGCGCCGGTGAAAAACTGCGCTGGCGCCTGCTGGAGGAACACGCGTGAGTGAAGACCATTTCGACGACGAACTGGACGGTCAAAGTGGCGGTGGCGGTTCCCGTCACCCGATGGCAGCACGCTTTCGCGGCTACCTGCCGGTTGTCGTCGACGTAGAAACCGGCGGCTTCAACTCGGCCACCGATGCGTTGCTGGAGATTGCCGCGACCACCATCGCCATGGATGAAAAGGGTTTTGTTTACCCGGATCACACTTACTTCTTCCGCGTTGAGCCGTTCGAAGGCGCCAACATCGAAGCAGCGGCGCTGGAGTTCACCGGAATCAAGCTCGATCACCCACTGCGCATGGCCGTCAGCGAAGAAACCGCGTTGACCGACATCTTCCGTGGCATTCGCAAAGCGTTGAAGGCCAATGGCTGCAAGCGCGCGATTCTGGTTGGCCACAACAGCAGCTTCGACCTTGGCTTCCTCAATGCCGCTGTCGCGCGACTGGACATGAAGCGCAACCCGTTCCACCCGTTCTCCAGCTTCGACACCGCGACGCTGGCCGGTCTGGCGTACGGTCAAACCGTACTGGCGAAAGCCTGTCAGGCAGCCGACATCGATTTCGACGGCCGTGAGGCGCACTCAGCGCGTTACGACACCGAGAAAACCGCTGAGCTGTTCTGCGGCATCGTCAACCGCTGGAAACAGATGGGCGGTTGGGAAGATTTCGACGACTGATCCTCGTTGAGTAAATCCCTCGCATAAAAAAAACCGGCCACTTGGGCCGGTTTTTTTGTTAATGCTTATAGAGCTTAAATTCTCGATCAATCCACACGACGTAAAACACCCGATGGTTCTTGTAACCCACCATCGCTACACGCTCGAAAGCCCGAAACACCAACAACCTGACATCACCTGTTAAAAAAGCAGGTATCCCCACTTTCAGGCTGTTTCTCTCAATTGTTTCACATCCATACCGATGCCTATGCTCCTTGCGCAATTCTCTCCAAGGCATCTTTCCCAGGATCCTGAGACGCTCAAGCATTTTCGACCGTTCGACGGCCTCACAATCCTGAATGCACCAGCCATTCTGCAAATACTCAAATGAGAAAACCGGAGGTCGGGCTTCCGATGAGTCCATTTCGATTGTGGACGTCCGTGCCGTTACTATCACCGCCGCATCGCGTTCCCTGCGTTTGAACTTGGCCATTTTTCAGTTCACCAAATGCTCCCGGAAATACTCCTGCATCTCGCAGGCGGGAATTTCTCGGCTGAACTCCCCTTCCTTGAAGTTTCTACGCCATGGAGCCTCTTCATGCGTCAACTGACGCAGTTTCCACGCCGAGAATTGGCCATAAACGTCGAACACTTCGTTGAGCAGTGTTTGTTGTTTGGTACTGAAAACATCGGGATTGAAATCACTTGGAGGAGGAATGGCACTCGATCCAAATTGGCTGAATCTTCGATACAGATCCGGAACCACTGGCCCGTGCATCCACGCTTCCAGCTTTTCAGGGAAGAGAGCCTCGCCATGGACTGCCAGACTGAACCCTTGCGCGTAATAAACCATTTTTTGAATCTTGAGATTGGAGATCTCGCCCTCATGCCCTTCCAGACAGAGGAAATAATCCGCAACGTCCAAGCTACTCGGCATTTGAATCCCCTTCTGCATCATGCAATCCATTGCACCGTCCTTACTGAAGTGAAGCGCGATTCAGGCCAGGGTAATCGCCCTCTTCACCCGTTATCGCTCGACCATCACCCTATCCAACCACTGTTCAGTCATCCAGTATTTTTTCCCGGGCATTTGAAACAAATAATGCCAAGAGATTGCTGCTCACAATCCCGAGCATAAAAAAACCGGCCACTAGGGCCGGTTTTTTTGTACCTCGACGTTGCGCCTTACAGGGCAGCAGCGTTCTCGGTCAGGTATGCAGCAACGCCTTCTGGCGAAGCGTTCATGCCTTTGTCGCCTTTTTTCCAGTTGGCAGGGCAGACTTCGCCGTGCTCTTCGTGGAATTGCAGAGCGTCGACCAGACGGATCAGCTCTTCCATGTTACGGCCCAGCGGCAGGTCGTTGATGATCTGCGAGCGGACAACGCCTTTGTCGTCGATCAGGAACGCGCCACGGAAAGCTACGCCGCCTTCGGATTCAACGTCATAGGCCTTGGCGATGTCGTGCTTCATGTCGGCAGCCATGGTGTATTTCACCTGGCCGATGCCGCCATTGTTCACAGGCGTGTTGCGCCATGCGTTGTGAGTGAAGTGCGAGTCGATCGACACAGCGATCACTTCAACGTTGCGCGCCTTGAAGTCGGCCATGCGGTTGTCCAGAGCGATCAGCTCGGACGGGCAGACGAAGGTGAAGTCCAGTGGGTAGAAGAACACCAGGCCGTATTTGCCTTTGATGGCCGAGGACAGGGTGAAGCTGTCAACGATCTCGCCATTGCCGAGTACGGCCGGGACGGTGAAGTCAGGGGCTTGTTTGCCTACGAGTACGCTCATTGATATCTCCTGGTGTAAAAACTTGAAGTTCAGGGTCCGCGCCAGCCTGCCACCCTCAGGCGACAGCCCTGTGACACGAACCCCCTTCGCAAGGGCCGACCATCATACACTGCGAATTTGGCCTGTCCTTAACGGTTTTTCAAAGCAGGCGCAGAACGGCGCTGCATTTACGGGGCCAGGCAAATCGCCAGTAAATACCGTTCGTCAGTCATGGCTGTTAATCGGCTGAAGCGTTCCGAAAGCACTTTGACAATCATTCTCGTTAACATTAAGATCCATCGCAATTGAGTCACAACCAGCGACGGTTCTCACTTATGTATGTTTGTCTCTGCACTGGCGTCACCGACGGACAGATCCGCGAAGCGATCTATGAAGGTTGCTGCAGCTATAAAGAAGTTCGCCAGGCCACCGGCGTCGCCAGCCAATGCGGCAAATGTGCCTGCCTTGCCAAGGAAGTGGTCCGCGAAACCCTGACCAAGCTGCAAACCGCTCAGGCCGCGATCCCCTATCCGGTAGAATTTACTGCTGCGTAATAACACCCCATTTCAAAGAACCGGACTTATGTCCGGTTTTTTTATGCCTGTAAATCAATTGCTTAGCGTCCAGACGCGGAACACAAACATTCTTATTCCGATTAATTTTCATATATTATTCAATAACTTAGGTTTGACACTTATAAGTGCGAAGCTCAAACTCTGCCGTATATACAGCTATTACAGGGCAGGACTCCGATCATGAAAGGCGACATTACAGTCATCCAGCATCTCAACAAGATCCTTGCCAATGAGCTGGTCGCGATCAATCAGTACTTCCTGCATGCGCGCATGTACGAAGATTGGGGTCTGAACAAGCTCGGCAAGCACGAATACAAAGAATCCATCGACGAGATGAAGCACGCGGACAAGCTGATCAAGCGCATCCTGTTCCTCGAAGGCCTGCCGAACGTGCAGGACCTGGGCAAGCTGCACATCGGCGAGCACACCAAGGAAATGCTGGAGTGCGACCTGCGTATCGAGAAGACCGGCCATGCTGACCTGAAGACCGCGATCGCGCATTGCGAAACCGTTGGCGACTTCGGCAGCCGTGAACTGCTGGAAGACATTCTCGAATCCGAAGAAGAACATATCGACTGGCTGGAAACCCAACTGGGCCTGATCGATAAAGTCGGTCTTGAGAACTATCTGCAATCGCAGATGGGCGAAGAGTAGGAGCTGCCGCAGGCTGCGATCTTTTCAGATTGCACCGGCAACTTGCAGTAACTTTTCGAACGCACTAAAAAGCCCCGCCCTCTTTCGAGTGGCGGGGCTTTTTATTGGCTGAAGATCAGAAGATCGCAGCCTCGTTTCACTCGACAGCTCCTACAGAAGCAGCAGCTGTCGCATGAGACCTGGCCGATCAGGCTTCGGACTTGTTCGCCGCTGCCGCTTCAACAGCCGACTTGATGGTGGTTTGCAACGAACCGTCTGCAGCCATCTCGGTCATGATGTCGCTACCGCCGACCAGCTCACCGCCGACCCACAGTTGCGGGAAAGTCGGCCAGTTGGCGTATTTAGGCAGGTTGGCGCGGATTTCCGGGTTCTGCAGGATGTCCACGTACGCAAACTTTTCGCCGCAAGCCATGACAGCCTGCGCAGCTTTCGCGGAGAAGCCACACTGTGGGGCATTCGGCGAGCCTTTCATGTAAAGCAGAATGGTGTTGTTGGCAATCTGCTCTTTAATCGTTTCGATGATATCCATGGAGCACCTCGGCTGAACTTTCCGACTCATGGGTCGGCACGGTGACGCATTGTAACGGAATCCCGAGCGCCATGCTCGGTCTCCCCGACGGTCACGTTCAGGCCGCCGCCACCGTCACCGGCACACCATTAAGGGCCGCATTACCCGACAATTCATCAAGCTGGCATTCATCGGTCAGATCATTGGCACTCGAGCCCGGCTGGCCACTGGCAATCGCCATCTGCACACCCGGCCGCGCATGGCCCCAGCCGTGCGGCAGGCTGACCACGCCTTTCATCATGTCCAGACTGCCGAGCACTTCCACCTCGATCTGGCCAACCCGTGAACTGACGCGCACCAACTGACCATCGTTGAGCCCACGACTGGCAAGGTCGTCCGGGTGCATCAGCAACTGATGACGCGGCTTGCCCTTCACCAGACGGTGATAGTTGTGCATCCACGAATTGTTGCTGCGTACGTGGCGGCGGCCGATCATCAACAGCTCATCAGCGGCTGGCGCCTGCAAGGCAGCGAAACGTGCAAGGTCAGCGAGAATCTCTGGCGGAGCGGCCTGCACTCGCTGATTCGGCGTTTTCAGCCGCGACGCCAGATTCGCTTTCAGCGCCCCCAGATCGATCCCGTGGGGATGATCGAACAATGTCGCCAACGAGAGTTTCTGCTCGGAGGCGTCACCGTACAGGCCCATGCGCAGGCCCATGTCGATCATCTTCGCCGGCGGCATGGTCGGTTTCAGTTCTTTACCGGTCTTCTCGGCGAAGGCCTTGGCCAGACCGACGAAGATCTCCCAGTCATGCAAAGCACCCTCAGGCTTGGCGAGGATCGCGCGGTTGAAGCGGGTGACGTTGCGCACCGCGAACAGATTGAAGGTGGTGTCGTAGTGATCATTCTCCAGCGCCGAGGTCGACGGCAGGATCAGATCGGCGTAGCGCGTGGTTTCGTTGATGTAGAGGTCAATGCTGACCATGAACTCCAGGCCGTCCAGCGCTTGCTCCAGTTGCCGCCCGTTCGGCGTCGACAACACCGGATTGCCGGCCACAGTGATCAGCGCACGGATCTGGCCGTCGCCCTCAGTGAGCATTTCTTCGGCCAGCGCCGAGACCGGCAACTCGCCGCCGTATTCAGGACGACCCGAGACACGGCTCTGCCATTTGTTGAAATGCCCGCCCGAAGTCGACGCCACCAGATCCACGGCCGGCTCGGTGCACAACGCGCCGCCAACCCGGTCGAGGTTGCCAGTGACCAGATTGATCAATTGCACGACCCAGTGACACAAGGTGCCAAAGGCTTGGGTTGAAACACCCATGCGCCCATAGCAAACCGCACTCGGCGCAGCAGCGAAGTCACGTGCCAATTGGCGGATCTGCTCGGCTGGCACGGCGCACAACGGACTCATCGCCTCCGCCGTGAACGCCGCCACCGCCGCGCGTACGTCGTCCAGACCATCAATCGGCAAATGACTGTCGCGGGTCAGCCCTTCGCTGAACAAGGTGTTGAGCACACCAAACAACAGCGCCGCATCGCCCCCCGGACGCACGAACAAATGCTGATCAGCCATCGCCGCCGTCTCACTGCGTCGTGGATCAACCACAACGACTTTACCGCCGCGCGCCTGGATTGCCTTTAAACGTTTCTCAACATCTGGCACGGTCATGATGCTGCCGTTGGAGGCCAGCGGATTGCCGCCGAGGATCAGCATGAAGTCGGTGTGATCGATGTCCGGAATCGGCAGCAGCAAGCCGTGGCCGTACATCAAGTAACTGCTCAAGTGGTGCGGCAACTGATCGACCGAGGTCGCCGAGAAGCGATTGCGCGTCTTCAGCAAACCGAGGAAATAATTGCTGTGGGTCATCAGCCCGTAGTTATGCACGCTCGGGTTGCCTTGATAGACCGCCACAGCGTTCTGGCCATGACGTTCCTGAATCGCCGCCAGTTTCTCGGCCACCAGCGCAAACGCTTCGTCCCACTCGATCGGCAGCCACTCGCTACCAACGCGACGCATTGGCTGGCGCAGGCGGTCCGGATCATTCTGGATGTCTTGCAGGGCCACGGCTTTGGGGCAGATGTGGCCACGGCTGAAGGTGTCGAGGGCATCACCCTTGATCGAGGTGATCGCAACATGGCCATCGGTTTCGGTGGTCTCGATGGTCAGCCCACAAATGGCTTCGCACAGGTGGCAGGCACGGTGATGGAGAGTCTTGGTCATGGCCAGTCTCTGTCTTGTTCTGGGCGGACAATCACGCCCGCGGGAACAAAACTATGGCCCCGGCGCCGTCCAGGCGCCAGCGACGTTCGTCTTGTGAATCGACGACTATCAGGAGAGCCGATAGATCGCCACGTTTAACTGGAAGGGAGCTGAGGCGGTGCCGCCAACTGGATTTCCTGAATGGTTTCGATCTGCTCGTGGGCGACATGGACGCCGGTCAGTTCGCCAATCAACCGCCAATGCTCGTCGAGCCCGGCGCTGATAGTCGCCATGCGATCAATCATGTGGCGGCCGGCACTCTTCACCACTTCGTCTTCGCTGCGCAGCAGTTCGAATGACATTGAAGTGACTGACGCGGTGAGATGAGTCAGAGAGCGAGCCGTGTGGCCCAACAGTTCCATTAACAGTTTTTCTTTCGATTCCATGCGGAGGCTTCCTGCGTCGCTCGAAACTTATTTATAACCCAGCACTTTGCTTTAGCAAATGTTTCAGCCCAAGCATCCGACCAAGTGATGGCATGGCGCCACGGTCGTAAACCGACCCAGTTGACCCAATCCCCGTCACGGCGCATTGCCAAGCCCCGCGAGGCCAGTGTACAAAGAGGCTCGCTGCTGTCCTGAACCCGACTTCAAATGCGTGACTGCTACATCCAGTGCGCCCTTCGATTTCCGCAAAAACCGTAGCCTATTGGAAAAACGCGACATTTAGTGTCAATATCGCGCCTTCCCCTATTTCGTCGCCCCGTGCGGCTTACGCCGCAGGTCTCGCCCGTTGTTCCGTTAAACAAGGCTTTGAGCATCTGCGGTTTGTAGCAAAAAGGTAGTCAATGATGAGCGCAAGGCACTTTCTCTCCCTGATGGATTGCACGCCCGAAGAGCTGGTCAGCGTGATCCGTCGAGGCGTTGAGCTCAAGGACCTGCGTAACCGCGGCGTACTGTTCGAGCCTCTGAAAAACCGCGTGCTGGGGATGATCTTCGAGAAATCCTCGACCCGCACCCGGATCTCGTTCGAGGCCGGGATGATCCAGCTCGGTGGCCAGGCAATCTTCCTGTCCCCGCGTGACACCCAACTGGGCCGGGGCGAGCCGATCGGTGACTGCGCCATCGTCATGTCGAGCATGCTCGATGCGGTGATGATCCGTACCTTCGCCCACAGCACTCTGACCGAATTCGCGGCCAACTCGCGCGTGCCGGTAATCAACGGCCTGTCCGATGACCTGCACCCTTGCCAGTTGCTGGCCGACATGCAGACCTTCCTTGAACACCGTGGCTCGATTCAGGGCAAGACCGTGGCCTGGATCGGCGACGGCAATAACATGTGCAACAGCTATATAGAGGCGGCGATCCAGTTCGACTTCCAGTTGCGCGTCGCCTGCCCGGAAGGCTACGAGCCTAACCCGGAGTTCGTGGCCAAGGCTGGCGATCGCGTGACCATCGTTCGCGATCCGGCCGACGCCGTGCGCGGCGCGCATCTGGTGAGCACCGATGTCTGGACTTCGATGGGTCAGGAAGAGGAAACTGCCAAGCGCCTCAAGCTGTTCGCCCCGTTCCAGGTCAACCGCGCCCTGCTCGACCTCGCTGCCGAGGACGTGCTGTTCATGCACTGTTTGCCTGCGCACCGTGGCGAAGAAATCAGCCTCGACCTGCTTGATGACCCGCGCTCCGTCGCCTGGGATCAGGCAGAAAACCGTCTCCACGCACAAAAGGCCCTGCTCGAGTTCCTCGTCGAACCGGCATATCACCACGCATGAGCCATGAATTACTGCTGAACCTGCGCAACCTCGCTTGCGGCTATCAAGACCAACGCGTGGTGCAGAACCTCAATCTGCACCTCAACGCCGGTGACATTGGCTGCCTGCTCGGTTCGTCCGGCTGCGGCAAGACCACTACCCTACGCGCCATCGCCGGATTCGAACCGGTGCACGAAGGTGAAATCACCCTCGGTGGCGAAACCATCTCCAGCGCCGGTTTCACCCTGGCGCCGGAAAAACGCCGGATCGGCATGGTGTTCCAGGATTACGCGCTGTTCCCGCACCTGAGCGTTGCCGACAATATTGCCTTCGGTATCCGCAAGCACCCGAACAAGGAGCGCGTCACCGAGGAGCTGCTCGAACTGGTCAACCTGAAAAACCTTGGCAAACGCTTTCCGCACGAGTTGTCCGGCGGCCAGCAACAACGCGTCGCCCTCGCCCGCGCCTTGGCACCGGAGCCGCAATTGCTGTTGCTCGACGAGCCGTTCTCCAACCTCGATGGTGAACTGCGCCGCAAGCTCAGTCATGAAGTGCGCGACATCCTCAAGGCCCGTGGCACCAGTGCGATTCTGGTGACCCACGACCAGGAAGAAGCCTTCGCCGTCAGCGATCACGTCGGAGTGTTCAAGGAAGGTCGACTCGAACAGTGGGACACTCCTTACAACCTGTATCACGAGCCGGCGACGCCCTATGTGGCCAGTTTTATCGGGCAGGGTTACTTCATTCGCGGCCAGCTCGACAGCCCGGAATCGGTGCAGACTGAGCTGGGTGAGCTGCGCGGCAATCGTGCTTACACTTGGCCGATTGGCGGCGCGGTGGATGTTTTGTTGCGTCCGGATGACATTGTTTATGCGCCGGACAGTGCGTTGAAAGCGCGGATTGTCGGCAAGACGTTCCTTGGTGCTTCAACGTTGTATCGCCTGCAATTGCCGACGGGTGCGCAGCTGGAATCGATTTTCCCCAGCCATGCCGATCATCAGGTTGGGGCAGAGGTGGGGATTCGCGTAGCTGCTGAACATCTGGTGCTGTTCCAGGCATCGGGCAGTACCGCTGCACAAATCCCGGCAGTGGAAAACGGCGTCCGCCGCTACAGCACCGCGCTTTAAAGATCAAAAGATCGCAGCCTTCGGCAGCTCCTACAGGGATCAATGTAGGAGCTGCCGAAGGCTGCGATCTTTTAGCTTTTAACCGAGGATCAGGGTGCCACTGGCAACCAGCGTCGCATTGCCGCCGATCTTCACGCGCTCACCTTCCAGACGACAGAACAACTCCCCGCCCCGCGCCGAGCGCTGGCACGCGGTCAGGCTCGACTTGCCCAGACGTTTCGACCAATACGGAATCAGGCTGCAATGCGTCGAACCGGTCACCGGGTCCTCATTGATGCCGATCGCCGGTGCAAAATAGCGCGAAACGAAATCGTGCTGATTGCCCCGCGCCGTAACGATCGCGCCCAGCCACGGCAGTTTGGCGAGTGCAACCATGTCCGGCTTGCAATCGAGCACCGCCTGCTCCGACTCCAGCACCACAAACAGTTCGTTTGAGCCAAGGACATCAACCGCTTCGACACCCAGCGCCCGCTCAACATCCAGGGTAACGCCGATCTCTGACGGCATGATCGACGGAAAATCCAGCCACAACCGATCACCTTCTCGAGTGACGCTCAGCGCGCCGGACTTACAAGTGAAGTCGATACGCTCAGCGCTTTCCTTGTAGATGTCGAACAGCACATAAGCACTGGCCAACGTGGCGTGCCCGCACAACGGCACTTCAGTGGTCGGGGTAAACCAGCGGATATGCCAGGCCTGACCTTCGCGCACCAGAAACGCGGTTTCCGCCAGATTGTGTTCGGCGGCGATCTTTTGCATCAACTCATCCGCTAGCCACGCCTCCAGCCGATAAACCATCGCCGGATTGCCACTGAACGGCCGATCACTGAACGCGTCGACCTGATGAAACTCGAGCTGCATAACCTTCTCCCTAAGTCAGTCCGCCGAGCATGCAACCACGAGGCAATCAGCGCCAGTGACAGAACCGGCCAATTTTCTGCATACGGCGATAACGGCTACGTGCGGCCGATATCGGCAAACTTCGCCTGGGTATGTTCCGCAAGCACGGCGGGCGCCAATTCCACTTCAAGGCCGCGCCGGCCGGCGCTGACATAAATAGTCGCAAAACCCTGAGCGGAGTTATCGATGAAGGTGCGCAAGCGCTTCTTCTGCCCCAACGGGCTGATGCCACCCAGCAGATAACCGGTGGAGCGCTGGGCCGCTGCCGGGTCAGCCATCTCGACTTTTTTCACCCCGGCAGCATGCGCCAGGCCCTTGAGGTCGAGGCTTCCGACGACCGGCACTACTGCGACCAGCAATTCACCTTTTTCGCTGGCTGCAAGCAAGGTCTTGAACACCTGTGCCGGCTCAAGTGCCAGTTTTTCTGCGGCCTCCAGCCCATAGGAGGCGGCTTTGGGGTCATGTTCGTAACTGTGCACGCGATGTTCGGCACGAACTTTTTTCAACAAGTCCAACGCAGGGGTCATGGCAGCTCCGGGCTCGGCAGTGACGGAAAAACACTGTGCCGGATTCTAGGTGATCAGCCCCTAAAAGGCTCTATCCCAAGCCGTGATTCCCGTGACTTGCAGACATTCTGAGCGCGCCGTTCCGCCTCGCCGGCGAAGGATCATTCACACAGCGAATAGTTTTATTGTGACCGATGGTTCACTTTCGACCTTTGACAGGTTTGTTTCTTGTCTATATTTTTTCGAATCTGAATAATGTAAGAATTATCGTCATCGCAGCACTCAGCAGTAAACCGGGAAAGGAATGGGGATTCCTGACCGGGGAAAATCGCGCCCTGCCCTATCGGCATGACGCCAGACAACAACAAAAACCGAGGTTTTCAATGACAACTGCTTTACAGCAACCATCGCTCTCGAGCCAATGCATGGCCGAATTTCTGGGTACTGCACTGCTGATCTTTTTCGGCACCGGTTGCGTCGCCGCGCTCAAAGTCGCGGGCGCCAGCTTCGGCCTGTGGGAAATCAGCATCATTTGGGGCGTCGGCGTGAGCATGGCGATCTACCTCACTGCCGGGGTTTCCGGCGCACACTTGAACCCAGCGGTGAGCATTGCGCTCGCGATCTTCGCTGACTTCGAAAAGCGCAAACTGCCGTTCTACATTCTTGCCCAGATCGCCGGCGCCTTCTGCGGCGCGCTGCTGGTTTACACGCTGTACAGCAATCTATTCTTCGATTACGAACAAACTCACCAAATGGTTCGCGGCTCGGCTGCCAGCCTCGAGTTGGCCTCAGTGTTCTCGACGTTCCCCAATCCAGTGCTGTCGACTGCTCAGGCATTCCTGGTGGAGATGATCATCACCGCCATCCTGATGGGCGTGATCATGTCCCTGACCGACGACAACAACGGCCTGCCGAAAGGCCCGCTGGCACCGCTGCTGATCGGTTTGCTGATCGCGGTGATCGGCAGCTCGATGGGTCCGCTGACCGGTTTCGCGATGAACCCGGCGCGTGACTTCGGTCCGAAACTGATGACTTTCTTCGCCGGCTGGGGTGAAATTTCCTTCACTGGCGGCCGCGATATTCCGTACTTCCTGATTCCGATTTTTGCACCGATTGTCGGTGCCTGCCTCGGCGCTGCCGGGTATCGCGGGCTCATCGCCCGTCACCTGACCGGCGCCACACCTGCTACAAAGGATGCAGAACCGGCCATTGACGGCAAACCAAGAACTTCTTGAAACAGTCGGCGCCGGCTCCTGCCCGATAGAGCCTGCGCCACGGCCCACTCTCCCTTATTTCGTCCAAGGCAATCGACATGACCGACATTCAGAATAAGAACTACATCATTGCCCTCGATCAGGGTACGACCAGCTCCCGCGCGATCATTTTCGACCGCGATGCGAACGTGGTCTGCACCGCGCAGCGCGAATTCGCTCAGCATTACCCGCAGGCCGGTTGGGTCGAACACGATCCGATGGAAATCTTCGCCACCCAGAGCGCGGTAATGGTTGAAGCGCTGGCCCAGGCCGGTCTGCACCACGACCAAGTCGCTGCCATCGGCATCACCAACCAGCGCGAAACCACCGTGGTCTGGGACAAGACCACCGGCCGCCCGGTGTACAACGCCATCGTCTGGCAGTGCCGCCGCAGCACCGAGATCTGCCAGCAGCTCAAGCGCGATGGCCACGAAGAATATATCCGCGACAACACTGGTCTGGTCACCGACCCGTACTTCTCCGGCACCAAACTGAAGTGGATCCTCGACAACGTCGAAGGCAGCCGCGAGCGTGCGCGCAATGGCGAACTGTTGTTCGGCACCGTCGATAGCTGGCTGATCTGGAAATTCACCGGCGGCAAGGTGCACGTCACCGACTACACCAACGCTTCGCGCACCATGCTCTTCAACATCCACTCGCTGGAGTGGGATTCGAAGATGCTGGAGATCCTCGATATCCCGCGCGAGATGCTTCCGGAAGTGAAGGCTTCTTCGGAAATCTACGGTCGCACCAAGAGCGGCATCGCCATCGGCGGTATCGCCGGTGACCAGCAAGCCGCCTTGTTCGGGCAGATGTGCGTGGAGCCAGGCCAGGCGAAAAACACCTACGGCACTGGCTGCTTCCTGCTGATGAACACCGGCGACAAAGCGGTGAAGTCCCAGCACGGCATGCTCACCACCATCGCGTGCGGCCCGCGTGGCGAGGTCGCTTACGCGCTGGAAGGTGCAGTGTTCAACGGCGGTTCCACCGTGCAGTGGCTGCGTGATGAACTGAAGATCATCAACGACGCCCACGACACCGAATACTTCGCCAATAAAGTGAAGGACAGCAATGGCGTGTACCTGGTGCCGGCCTTCACCGGTCTCGGCGCGCCGTACTGGGACCCGTATGCCCGCGGTGCGCTGTTCGGCCTGACGCGCGGCGTACGTGTGGATCACATCATCCGCGCTGCGCTGGAATCGATCGCCTACCAGACCCGCGACGTGCTCGACGCCATGCAACAGGACTCCGGCGAACGCCTCAAGGCTCTGCGTGTTGACGGCGGCGCGGTGGCGAACAACTTCCTCATGCAGTTCCAGGCCGACATCCTCGGCACGCAGGTCGAGCGCCCGCAAATGCGCGAAACCACCGCACTCGGCGCAGCTTACCTGGCCGGTCTGGCGTGCGGCTTCTGGGGCAGCCTGGAAGAACTGCGCGGTAAAGCGGTGATCGAGCGCGAGTTCGAGCCGAGCCTGGATGAAGTTGAGAAAGAGAAGCTGTACAAAGGCTGGAAAAAAGCCGTCAGCCGCACCCGTGACTGGGCGCGTGAAGACGCTGAATAAGCCAATCTTAGGACTGGCTAAAACGGTCCAAACAGCGTGAAAGCGTAGCGAGCGAAGGCAAGCCAAGGCAAAAACAGGCGAGGACCGGCTGGGGTCGCACTCGACTTTACGGGTTTGTAAATGAGCAGTCCGAGCCTGTTTTTAACGCAGGATGGCTTGCGTAACGCCGTAGGCGCCCAGCACGAAGTAGCTTTCACGTTGTTTGGAAACTGGTAGGGAGCGGATTCCTGCGTCATCATGGGCAAATTTTGCACGGCAGCCCAAAGGAAGCCCCATGAATCTGCCTCCCCGTCAGCAGCAAATCCTCGAGCTGGTCCGCGAACGCGGCTATGTGAGCATCGAGGAAATGGCCACGCTGTTCGTTGTTACCCCGCAAACCATCCGCCGCGACATCAATCAGCTCGCGGAAGCCAATCTGCTGCGTCGCTACCATGGCGGTGCCGCTTATGATTCCAGCGTCGAAAACACTGCCTATGCGATGCGCGCCGATCAGATGCGCGATGAAAAACAACGCATCGGTGAAGCCATCGCCGCCCAGATTCCCGATCACGCCTCGCTGTTTATCAATATCGGTACCACGACCGAATCGATTGCCCGCGCTCTGCTCAATCACAATCATCTGAAGATCATCACCAACAACCTGCACGTAGCGTCGATGCTCAGTGCCAAGGATGATTTTGATGTGCTGCTGACCGGCGGTAATGTCCGTCGTGACGGCGGTGTGGTCGGCCAGGCCAGTGTGGATTTCATCAATCAGTTCAAGGTTGATTTCGCGCTGGTCGGGATCAGCGGTATTGATGAAGACGGCAGTTTGCTGGATTTCGATTATCAGGAAGTGCGGGTTTCCCAGGCGATCATTGCCAATGCGCGGCAAGTGATTCTGGCGGCGGATTCGAGCAAGTTCGGCCGCAATGCAATGATTCGCCTCGGCCCGATCAGCCTGATCGATTGTCTGGTAACCGATCAGCAGCCAGTGCCTGCGCTCGCGCAATTGTTGAGTCAGCACAAGATTCGCCTCGAAGTCGTCTAACTCCCGCATGATCAAAAGATCGCAGCCTACGGCAGCTCCTACATGAGTTCACTTGACCTGTAGGTGCTGCCGCAGGCTGCGATCTTTTGCCTTTAATGTTCGAAAATTTTCTTTTAATCGCCCTTCGATGAGTTTTTTCAATCGAACGTGACTGGCTGCGCGCGTCTTTATGGGCTACCATTTTCGCAAATGAACATTAATGTTCGATTTCCAATATAGAAAATCAAAAGAACCCGAGGCCAGCCGATGTCCACCTCTACCTTGCGTACGCCCCCAATCTCCGAGATCTACGACATCGCCGTTATCGGCGGCGGGATCAATGGCGTGGGGATCGCAGCGGATGCCGCCGGTCGCGGGCTTTCGGTGTTCCTTTGTGAAAAAGATGATCTGGCCAGCCACACCTCGTCGGCCAGCAGCAAGCTGATCCACGGTGGCCTGCGCTACCTCGAACATTACGAATTCCGCCTGGTGCGCGAGGCGCTAGCTGAACGCGAAGTACTGCTGGCCAAAGCGCCGCACATCGTCAAACCGATGCGCTTTGTGCTGCCGCACCGTCCGCACCTGCGTCCGGCGTGGATGATTCGTGCGGGCCTGTTCCTCTATGACAACCTCGGCAAGCGCGAAAAACTGCCAGGTTCGAAAAGCCTGAAGTTCGGCGCCGACAGCGCGCTGAAAAGCGAAATCAAGAAAGGCTTCGAATACTCCGACTGCTGGGTCGACGACGCCCGCCTCGTGGTTCTGAACGCAATGGCCGCCCGTGAAAAAGGCGCCCACGTGCACACCCAGACTCGCTGCGTCAGCGCTCGCCGCGCCAAGGGCCTGTGGCACCTGAACCTGGAACGTGCCGACGGCAGCCTGTTTTCGATCACTGCCAAAGCGCTGGTGAACGCCGCTGGCCCGTGGGTCGCCAAGTTCATTCGTGATGACCTGAAGATGGAGTCGCCGTACGGCATCCGTCTGATTCAGGGCAGCCACATCATCGTGCCGAAGCTGTATGAAGGCGATCACGCGCACATTCTGCAAAACGAAGATCAGCGCATCGTTTTCACCATTCCGTACCTGAACAACCACTTCACCCTGATCGGCACCACCGACCGTGAATACACTGGCGATCCGGCAAAAGTGGCGATTACCGATGCCGAAACCGATTACCTGCTGAAAGTGGTCAACGCACACTTCAAGCAGCAGATCAGCCGCGACGACATCCAGCACAGCTACTCGGGCGTACGACCACTATGCAACGACGAATCCGACAACCCGTCGGCCGTCACCCGCGATTACACCCTGGCCTTGTCGGCTGGCGGCGAAGAAGCGCCACTGCTGTCGGTGTTCGGCGGCAAGCTGACCACCTACCGCAAACTCGCTGAGTCGGCGATGGCGCAGTTGCTGCCATTTTTCACCCAGATGCGCCCGAGCTGGACGGCCACCGCCACCCTGCCCGGTGGCGAAGACATGACCACGCCACAGGCTCTGTGCGCGCAGATTCGCGACAAGTTCGACTTCGTGCCGACCGAGATCGCCCGTCGCTGGTCCACCACTTACGGCAGCCGCACCTGGCGCATGCTCGAAGGCGTGGAAACCCTGGCCGACATGGGCGAGCACCTCGGCGGCGGACTCTACACCCGTGAAGTCGATTACCTGTGCAGCGAAGAATGGGCGACCACTGCCCACGACATTCTGTGGCGCCGCAGCAAACTCGGTTTGTTCACCACGCCGGCAGAGCAGGAAAAACTGGCGGCTTATCTGGGCAAGGTTGAACAAAACCGCAAGATCGAAGCGGCCTGATCAACGCTTAAACGAAAGCCCCTGAATTGTGAGATTCAGGGGCTTTTTGTTGTGCCAATGAGATCCAGCCCCCCTCACCCCAGCCCTCTCCCCCCAAGGGGGGCGAGGGGGAAAGGGAGCAGATCGGGGCTCGCTCAAATACCGCGCTGGGAAA
>NZ_AKJR01000133.1:0-38110 GCF_000282235.1 Pseudomonas sp. GM24
TTTCAGGTCGATGTAGAACGCAAGACACCTCGATCGGCCCCCTCTCCTTCGGGAGAGGGCTGGGGTGAGGGGCAGCTTCACATCAGGTCCAAAGCCAAACACAAAAAAGGGGACGCTCATAGCGTCCCCTTTTTCGTTGCAGCGATCTAAATCAGAACGCCGGCAATACCGCGCCTTTGTACTTCTCGGTAATGAATTTCTTCACTTCCGGGCTGTGCAGCGCAGCGGCCAGTTTCTGCATGGCGTCGCTGTCCTTGTTGTCCGCGCGGGACACAAGGATGTTCACGTACGGCGAGTCGTTACCTTCAATCACCAGCGCATCCTTGGACGGATCGAGCTTGGCTTCCAGCGCGTAGTTGGTGTTGATCAGCGCCAGATCGACCTGGGTCAGCACGCGCGGGATGGTCGCGGCTTCCAGTTCACGGATCTTCAGGTCTTTCGGGTTGGTCGCGATGTCTTTGACGGTCGACAGGATGTTGGTCGGATCCTTCAGCGTGATCACGCCAGCCTTGGCCAGCAGCAACAGGGCACGGCCGCCGTTGGTGGCGTCGTTCGGGATCACCACGTTGGCACCGCTTGGCAGATCCTTCAGATCCTTGAGCTTGCTCGAGTAAGCACCCAGCGGTTCCAGGTGCACACCGGTCACGGCGACCAGGTTAGTACCCTTGGCCTTGTTGAACTCATCGAGGTACGGCTGGTGCTGGAAGAAGTTGGCGTCCAGGCGTTTTTCCGCGACCTGTACGTTCGGCTGAATGTAGTCGGTGAAGACCTTGACCTTCAGCTCCACGCCTTCTTTGGCCAGTGCTGGCTTCACAAACTCGAGGATTTCTGCGTGCGGCACCGGAGTGGCGGCAACGGTCAGGGTTTCGGCGTGGGCCGAGAATGCTGCAACGGCAGCAAAAGCAGCGATCAGTTTTTTCATTCAGCTAACTCCTTATGAGGCGCCCGTCTGGCGCCTGCCAGCGAATGGCCGGCTCATCTGTTCAATACAAAACCGCTTATTTGCGCGAGAAATGCACGACCAAACGGTCGCCCACCATCTGCAGCACTTGCACCAGAATCAGCAGCAACACCACGGTGACGATCATCACGTCAGTCTGGAAACGCTGGTAGCCGAAACGGATCGCCAGGTCACCCAGACCACCGGCGCCGACCACACCGGCCATTGCCGTGTAGGAAACCAGTGTAATCGCCGTCACCGTAATCGCTGCATAGATGCCCGGACGGGCCTCTGGCAACAACGCGTTGAGAATGATCTGCCGCGTGGTCGCGCCCATGGCCTGGGTCGCTTCGATGATGCCGCGATCGACTTCACGCAGCGCGGTTTCCACCAGACGCGCGAAGAACGGCGTGGCACCCACCACCAGCGGCGGAATCGCACCGGCCACGCCCAGCGACGTGCCAGTGATCAGCACGGTGAGCGGGATCATCACGATCAACAGAATAATGAACGGCAGCGAACGCAGGATGTTCACTGCCAACGACATGATCGCGTAGAGAACGCGGTTTTCCAGCAACTGGCGCGGGCTGCAGAGAAACAGCAGCACGCCCAGCGGCAGGCCGAGCAACACGGTGAACAACAGCGAGCCGCCGAGCATCATCATGGTGTCGTTAGTCGCCAGGCCGATTTCCAGCCAGTCGATGTTCTGGAAGAACAGCTTGATGGCTTCTATCGCAGCGTCGTAATTCTTGATTGCAGCGTCGAACATTTCCATTAACGCAGCACCTCCATGTGGACATCAGCGGCGGTGAAGCGGGCGAAGGCCGCTTCCATGTCGCCACCGGTGACGGCCAGGGTCAATTGCCCGTAGGGGATGTCTTTGATGCGGTCGATACGACCGGCGAGGATGCTGTAGTCGACCCCGGTTTCCCGGGCGACAGTACCGAGCAAAGGCGCGTAGGTCGCTTCGCCCTGGAAGGTCAGACGGACGATACGGCCCGGCACGTGCGCGAAATCATCACGCTGCTCGCCTTCATCGACCTGCTCGTCTTCCTGAACAAAACGCTTGGTGGTCGGGTGCTGCGGATGCAGGAACACATCGGCCACCGAACCTTGCTCGACGATCACGCCAGCGTCCATCACCGCCACTTGATCGCAGACGCGACGAATCACGTCCATCTCGTGGGTAATCAGGACGATGGTCAGTTTCAGCTCGCGGTTGATCTCGGCCAGCAGTTGCAGCACCGAGGCCGTGGTCTGTGGGTCGAGGGCACTGGTGGCCTCGTCGCACAGCAGAATTTTCGGCTTGGTCGCCAGGGCGCGGGCGATGCCGACGCGCTGCTTCTGGCCGCCGGACAATTGCGCCGGGTACTTTTTGGCGTGGTCGGACAAACCGACGCGCGCCAGCAGTTCAGCCACACGCTGATTGATCTCGCTGGTCGATAATTCACCGGCCAGGGTCAGCGGCAACGCAACGTTGTCGGCGACGGTCTTGGAGGCCAACAGGTTGAAGTGCTGGAAGATCATCCCGACTTGCTGACGGAAACGGCGCAGGCCTTTGGCGTCGAGCGCGGTGACTTCTTCACCGTCGACGAAGATCTTGCCGCCGCTGGAATCTTCCAAGCGATTGATCAGACGCAGCAGGGTACTTTTTCCCGCACCGGAATGGCCGATCAGGCCGTAGACCTGACCGTTCTCAATCGAGAGACTGGTCGGGTGCAGCGCGGGAATGTCCTTACCGGCGACGCGGTAAGTCTTGTGGACGTTTTGAAACTCGATCACGTAGCGAACCTTGTGGGGCGCGTTAGAAAAGGATCAGCGGTTAGCCGGGCGCGCATTTTAGCCTGTCCGTATAGAGGTTCTTAGCATTTATTTCGCAATTAACCTTCGATTTGGCAATAACAAGATCAAAGGTCATAAAAAAGGAACGTCCAAAGCAGCCCATCAGTCACTAAGTAAGCGACTTGAAAACCCTGGGTGCCGTGCCCGGGAACCACTCAAGAGTCCCCGGCGAGCATCGGGGTCAACCGAGGAGTTTACGACTGATGAGCAAGAAGCCTACGTCCGACAAAAGCCAGATGGCCGGAACCGATGCCCCGGATCGAGCCAACACCAACGCCAAACTCGACAGCTTGGAGAAATTCCGCTCCGACGCCACTGGCCAAGCCCTGCGCACCAATCAGGGCGTCAAGATTGCTGACAACCAGAACACCCTCAAGGCCGGCCCGCGCGGGCCATCGCTGCTTGAAGACTTCATCATGCGTGAAAAAATCACGCACTTTGACCACGAACGCATCCCGGAGCGCATCGTCCACGCGCGCGGCACTGGCGCGCATGGTTTCTTTCAGGCTTACGAGAACCATTCGACGCTGACCAAGGCCGGTTTCCTACAGGATCCGGGGAAAAAGACGCCGGTGTTTGTGCGCTTTTCCACGGTGCAGGGCCCGCGTGGTTCCGGCGACACCGTACGCGACGTGCGTGGCTTCGCGGTGAAGTTCTTCACCGATGAAGGCAACTTCGACCTGGTCGGCAACAACATGCCGGTCTTCTTCATTCAGGACGCGATCAAGTTTCCCGACTTCGTCCACGCGGTGAAACCTGAGCCGCACAATGAAATCCCTACCGGTGGCTCTGCCCACGATACCTTCTGGGATTTCGTCTCGCTGGTGCCGGAGTCAGCGCACATGGTCATCTGGGCGATGTCCGACCGGGCGATCCCGAAAAGCCTGCGCAGCATGCAGGGCTTCGGCGTGCACACCTTCCGCCTGATCAACGCAGAGGGCAAATCACGCTTCGTCAAATTCCACTGGCGCCCTACCGCCGGCACTTGCTCACTGGTGTGGGACGAGGCGCAGAAGCTCGCCGGTAAAGACACCGACTACCACCGTCGCGACCTCTGGGAAGCGATCGAGATGGGCGACTATCCGGAATGGGAACTCGGCGTGCAGATCATCGAGGAGGAAAACGAGCACGACTTCGATTTCGACATCCTCGACCCGACCAAGCTGATCCCCGAAGAAATCGTGCCGATCACGCCGCTGGGCAAAATGACCCTGAACCGCAACCCGGACAACTTCTTCGCCGAGACCGAGCAGGTCGCGTTCTGCCCTGGCCACATCGTGCCGGGCATCGACTTCTCCAATGACCCGTTGCTGCAAGGTCGGCTGTTTTCCTACACCGATACGCAAATCAGCCGACTCGGCGGGCCGAACTTTCACGAGCTGCCGATCAACCGCCCGGTCGCGCCGTTCCACAATGGCCAGCGCGATGCGCAACACCGCACGGTGATCGACAAGGGCCGCGCCTCTTATGAGCCAAACTCGATTGATGGTGGCTGGCCGAAAGAAACGCCGCCGGCCGCGCAGGACGGTGGGTTCGAAAGTTATCCAGAGCGCATCGATGCGAACAAGATCCGCCAGCGCAGCGAATCGTTCAGTGATCACTTCTCCCAGGCAACATTGTTCTTCAACAGCATGAGCGATCACGAGAAGGAGCACATCATTGCCGCTTACAGCTTCGAGCTGGGCAAGGTTGAGCGCGAGTTCATCCGTGCGCGAGAAGTGAACGAGATTCTGGCCAACATCGATCTGGAACTGGCCAAGCGTGTGGCGGCCAACCTGGGTCTGCCGGCACCGAGCAAAGGTACGGTGGATGTGCGCAAGGTGTCGTTCGATCACTCGCCGTCATTGAGCCAGGCTAATTTGCTGCCAGAGAACATCAAAACCCGAAAAGTCGCAATTCTTGCTGCGAACGGCGTTGATGGTGCAGCGATTGATGCGATGAAGAAGGCATTGGCGGCTGAAGGTGCGCACGCGAAATTGCTCGGCCCGACTTCGGCGCCGGTGAAAACCGCGGACGGCAAAATGTTGCCTGTGGATGCTTCGATGGAAGGAATGCCATCAGTAATCTTCGATGCGGTGTTCGTGCCGGGTGGCGCGGCGTCGGTCAAGGCATTGAGCGGCGACGGTGTGGCATTGCATTACCTGCTGGAGGCCTACAAGCATTTGAAGGCGATTGCGTTGCATGGAGAGGCCAAGCAATTGCAGGATCTGCTGAAGCTGGAGGCGGATGCCGGGTTGTTGCAAGGCAAGGATGTACCGGCGTTGACCAAGCCGTTCTTCGCGGCGATCGGGCAGCATCGGGTTTGGGATCGTGAGCCTAAGGCGAAAGCGATTCCAGCTTAAAAAGCAAAAGATCGCAGCCTTCGGCAGCTCCTACAGGATGTACCTCAATCCCATGTAGGAGCTGCCGCAGGCAGCGATCTTTTTACGGTTTACGCGGACTCAAAACCATCTGCGCCGGCACCGTGCGCACGGTCTGCTTCTCAATCTTCAGATCAAAATCCGGATCGAGCTTCTTGACCCGCTTGGTCAGCAACGTCGCCAACCAAGGATAATCATCGGTCCTTGGCGCCTGAATCGTCACCCCACACTCATAATTCACCACATCAGCGGCGATCGCATCGAGTTGGCGACGAAGTTTGTGGCTATCGGTGATATTCAACGCAACCGTGGTGCTCTCGGCAGTCGGATCGATCACCTTGGCTTTCGGCTTGGCTTCGGCTGCCAACAGCGCCGCTTCAGCCTTTTCCAGTTCAGCCCTGCGCGCCTCGGTAATGGCGCCATTGACGCCACCGGTCAGCGCCGGGGCTTTCGGCATCAGCGCGCGGGCACGGCTCAACGCTGTGGCGGCCGCATTCACATCACCCTTCTGCAGCACGATCTGGCTGCGACGCAGATACGCTTCGGCAAGCTGCCGCTGGTATTGCTCAAGGGATTGATCGTTGGGGGTTTCTTTCTGCAAAGCAGCCAATTGATCTTCGGCAGTGGCCAGTTCGCTGCTGGCCAGGCTTTGCTCCAGCTGTGCGATGGCCGTAGCCCGCGCATCGGGGACTTCGGCCACCGGCGGCGTGCTTTGGCAGGCGCCGAGCAGCACTGAAAATGCGACAAGGAGCAGATAACGGGAGGCGAACGGCTTCATTCCTGCGACTCTCTATTTGCGCAAAAAGCGGCCAAGTCTACACCCCACGACGGGGCAGAACAAAACTCAACAGAAACAGTGCGGCCGCCGTCACAACGATTGACGGCCCGGCCGGGGTGTCCTTGAACCACGACAGCGCCAGCCCGCCACACACCGCGAGCATGCCCAGCAGGCTCGCGCCCAGTGCCATCTGCTCCGGCGAACGGGCGTGACGTTGTGCCGCAGCCGCCGGAATGATCAGCAGTGAAGTAATCAGCAACACACCGACGATTTTCATCGCCACCGCAATCACCACCGCAATCAACAGCATCAGCGCCATGCGCAGGCCAGCCACCGGCAGGCCTTCGACCTTGGCCAGTTCTTCGTGCACGGTGATCGCCAGCAATGGCCGCCACAGCGTCACCAGCAACACCAGCACCGCCGCGCTGCCGCCGAGGATCCACGCCAGATCGGTCGGGCTGATCGCCAGCAGGTCGCCGAACAGATAGGCCATCAGGTCAATCCGCACTTCATGCATGAAGCTTAGTACCACCAGGCCGAGAGAGAGCGTGCTCGGTGCGAGAATTCCCAAAAGCGTGTCAGACGCCAGCGGTTGACGCTGTTGCAGCGTGACCAGCAGCACCGCCAGCAGCAGGCATCCGACCGTCACTGCGACCGTCGGGCTGACATCCAGCAGAAAGCCCAACGCCACGCCGAGCAGCGCCGCGTGGGACAAGGTGTCGCCGAAATACGCCATGCGGCGCCAGACCACAAACGAACCCAACGGACCTGCAACGATCGCCAACGCCAGACCTGCAAGCAGGGCATACAACAGAAAATCAGCCATGCTTGCAGTTGTCTCCGTGAACGTGAGGTTGGCCAATAACCGGCCCTTTGACCACCGAACCGTGCAGGTCGTGAGCATGGTCGTGATGGTGGTGGTAGACCGCCAGGCTCTGCGCATTCTTGCCGAACAGCTCGACGAACGCAGGATCGCCGCTGACCTGCTCGGGATGCCCGGAGCAGCAGACGTGACGGTTGAGGCAGACCACCTGGTCGGTGGTGCTCATCACCAGATGCAGATCGTGGGACACCATCAACACGCCGCAGCCATGGCGATCGCGCAGACGGGTGATCAGGCTGTACAGCTCGGCCTGGCCAGCGACATCGACGCCTTGCACCGGCTCATCAAGCACCAGCAGTTCCGGTTCGCGCAGCAGCGCCCGGGCGAGTAGTACGCGCTGCATTTCGCCGCCGGAAACGCTTTGCACCGGGCTATCGATAACGTGTTCGGCGCCGACTTCTTTCAACGCGGCCAGCGCACGCGGACGGTCAACGCCCGGCACCAGGCGCAGAAAGCGCAGCACCGAAAGTGGCAGTGTCGGATCGACGTGGAGTTTTTGCGGCATATAACCGACGCGCAGCTTCGGCTTGCGCCAGACGCTGCCGCTGTCCGGCTTCAACAGGCCCAGCACAGCACGCACCAGCGTGGTCTTGCCGGCGCCATTGGGGCCGATCAGGGTGACGATCTGCCCCGGTTCGACGCTCAGCTCAATGTTGTCCAGCACAGCCTGCCCGGCAAACGTGACGGCGACCTGCTCCAGACGGATCAGCGCATTGCTCATCAAGCCCCCTGGCAACCGGAGCACAGACCGACGACTTCGACGGTTTGCGCCTCGACGATGAAACCGACGTCCTTGGCGCTGTTGATGATCGCGTCGCTGATCACTTTTTGCTCAAGTTCAATGGCAGCGTGGCAATCGCGGCAAATCAGGAACTGGCCCTGATGCGCATGCTCCGGGTGCACGCAGCCAACGAAGGCGTTCAGCGAAGAAATACGATGCACGAGGCCGTTTTCCAAAAGGAAATCCAGCGCGCGGTACACGGTCGGCGGCGCGGCGCGGCGGCCGTCCTGCTCGCTGAGCACGGCGAGAATGTCGTAGGCGCCCAGCGGCTTGTGGCTTTGCCACACCAATTCCAGCACCCGGCGGCGCAACGCGGTCAGGCGCAAGCCTTTCTGGGCGCACAAGGTATCGGCCTCGGACAAAGCGCTGTGCACGCAATGAGAGTGGTCGTGGGGACGGCTGGCAATCGGTGTAATAGGCATGGGCGGCGACGAGTTTTGATAGAGACGTTATTATGTTACCCGTTCTCGCCTCCTTGAGTGGTCATCGTGTCCCGACTTTTTTCTGTTTTTGTGGCTTTTGTCGCCAGTTTTCTGCTGATCGGTTCGGCTCAGGCCGAGGTCAAAGTCCTCACCAGCATCAAACCGTTGCAGCTGATTGCAGCGGCCGTGCAGGACGGCGTAGCGATTCCCGAAGTGCTGCTGCCGCCGGGTGCTTCGCCACACAATTACGCGCTGCGACCATCCGACGTACGGAAGGTGCAATCGGTGGATCTGCTCTACTGGATCGGCCCGGACATGGAAGGTTTCCTGCCGCGCGTGCTGAATGGCCGGACGCTGCCGAGCGTCGCCGTGCAGGACTTGCCGGGGATGCATCTGCGCCGTTTCGCTGAAGACAGCCACTCCCACGCCGAAGAGGCTGACGAGCATGATCACGATCATCGTCCCGGCACGCTGGATGCGCATTTGTGGCTATCGCCGGTGAACGCGCGGGTGATTGCCGACAAGATGGCCGCCGACCTCAGCGCCGTCGACCCGGCTAACGCCGAGCGTTATCAGAGCAATGCCAAGGCGTTTGATGAGCGTCTGGGTGCACTGGATCAGCGTTTGAAGAAGCGTCTGGCCAGTGTTGAAGGCAAGCCTTACTTCGTCTTCCACGAGGCGTTTGATTATTTTGAAGAGGCTTACGGCCTGAAGCATGCCGGTGTGTTCAGCGTGGCTGCCGAAGTGCAGCCGGGCGCGCAACATGTCGCGGCGATGCGCAAGCGTTTGCAGGAAGTGGGCAAGACTTGTGTGTTCAGTGAACCGCCGTTGCGTCCGCGTCTGGCTGAAACATTGGTGGCTGGCCTGCCGGTGAAGCTGGCGGAGCTGGATGCGTTGGGCGGGTACACCCCGGCGACGGCTCAGGGCTATGAGCAGGTGTTGGAAAAGTTGGGCAATGATTTGGCGGGATGCCTGGCATCTCTGTAACCCCATAGAAAAAGATCGTCCGAAGGCTCGGGCCGCGTTCGGACGATCTTTTGATCTTAAAGGGCGAAAGGCAACGGTGTGTGCACCTGCTGCCGCTGCGCCAAGCGCTGCTCAAACTCCTTGGGATCGTGAATCAACACGTCCTGCCCGGCAAACTGCTCCGCCGCGATCAACCGCGACAGCCAGAACCGCACACAGGCCACGCGCAACATCGTCGGCCACAACTCAGCCTCCGCCGCCGTGAACGGGCGCAACGCTGCATAAGCGCCAAGGAATGCGCGAGCACGCGGGCCATCGATCAAACCGTCCTCGTCCGAACACCAGTCGTTCAAGGCAATCGCCACGTCATAGAGCATCGGCCCCGAGCAGGCGTTGTAAAAATCGATCAGCCCGGTCAGGTGCGTGCCTTCAAACATCGCGTTGTCGCGAAACAGGTCGGCGTGAATGTTCGCCCGAGGCAGCGCGAGGATCTTGTCTTTACGCTCGGTGATTTCATCCAGGGCCTTCTGCAGCAAGGCACGCGGCTCATCGCTCAGGTGCGAGAGCAACTCGTTGCCCTCCTCCTGCATCCAGTCCAGGCCCCGATCGGTCTTGCGCTTGATCATGCGCTCGCCTTGGGTCGCCAGGTGCAGGTGCGCCTGCAACTCGCCAACCTGCGCGCAATGCTGAGCATTGGCGACCTTGATGTGCTTGCCGGACAGGCGCGGCTGCAGCAGCGCCGGTTTGCCTTTCAGCTCACGCAACGCCACGCCGTCGGTGGTGCGCAACGCGTACGGCACTGGCAAGTCTGCTTCGTGGAGCACGTCGAGCAGGTCGATGAAGAACGGCATCTCCTGCACCGGGCCGCGTTCGACCAGGGTCAGGACAAACTCGCCCTGCTCCAGGCTGATAAAGAAGTTGGTGTTTTCGCTGCCGGCGGCGATCCCCTGGAAATCAAGCAGACGGCCAAGCCCGTAAGGGGCGAGAAAGGTTTCCAGCTCGGGCCGAGCCAGGGGAGTGAACACAGACATGGTTAAAAACTGCTCAGTTCAGGCGTCGCGGTCAGGCGACGCCGATTAAAAGTCGGGAATCTTACTTCCAGGTAAAGATTTCCCACGACGGAATCAGCATATCCGGCTGGTCGGAGCGGATGTAATTCGCATCCGTGCCATCGGCGCGCACCAGGAAATACGGTTTGCCACCCTTTGGCGTGACCTTGATCGCATAGACGAAGCCACTGCGACTGTATTCCTGGATGACCTTGTCACCTTCCGTGTGCGTGTTGATCGTAACTTCCGACTCCGAAGCGGGCGCATCATCCGCCGCCATCGCGGCCAACGGTGAGGCAGCAATCAGACCGACCAGCAGCAAGCGATTTAACGTACGCATGATAACCTTGTCCCTTTGTCGTCAACGGTCCCGCTATTCTAGCGCCGGACCCGCCGAAAAGGTTGATCCTGCTCATGAGCCAAGCCCCCCTCGTCCTGGTGGACGGTTCGTCTTACCTGTATCGCGCGTTTCACGCGCTGCCACCACTGACCACCTCCAAAGGCCTGCCGACCGGTGCGGTCAAAGGCGTGTTGAACATGCTCAAGAGTCTGCGCAAGCAGTACCCGGACAGCCCGTTCGCCGTGGTGTTCGACGCCAAGGGTGGGACATTTCGCGATGAGATGTACGCCGAATACAAAGCCAACCGCCCAAGCATGCCCGATGACATGCGCGTGCAGATCGAGCCGCTGCACCAGAGCGTGATCGCCCTCGGTTTCCCGCTGCTGTGCGTGGAAGGCGTCGAGGCCGACGACGTGATCGGCACCCTTGCCCGCAGCAGCGCGGCGGCGGATCGTCCGGTGATCATCTCCACCGGCGACAAGGACATGGCGCAATTGGTCGACGGCCACATTACCTTGGTCAACACCATGTCCGGTAGTTCGATGGACGTGGAAGGCGTGAAGGAGAAATTCGGCGTCGCACCGGAGCAGATCATCGATTATCTGGCGCTGATGGGCGATTCGTCCGACAACATTCCGGGTGTGCCGGGCATTGGCCCGAAGACCGCTTCCGGCTTGCTGGTCGGGGTCAACGGCGGCCTTACCGAGCTGTACGCCAATCTCGACATCGTTCCGAGCCTGCCGATTCGCGGCGCGAAAACCCTGCCGGCCAAGCTCGAAGAGCACAAGGAGATGGCGTTCCTCTCCTATCAACTGGCGACCATCAAGGTCGACGTGCCGCTGGACGTCGAACTCGACGATCTGCAAATGGGCGCGGAAGACCCGGCCAAGCTCTACGAGCTGTACTCGCTGCTGGAATTCAAGAGCTGGATCAACGATCTGGATCGCGACGCCAAGCGTCTGGAGCTGAGCGCGGCCAGCGAGCCTGCACCGGCCGGCGATCTGTTCAGCGCGCCAGCAGCAGAAGCGCCTGCTGCTCCGACCGAAGCCGCGTATGAAACCATCCTCGATCAGGCGCGTTTCGACGTCTGGCTGGAAAAACTGAAGAACGCCAAACTGTTCGCCTTCGATACTGAAACCACCGGCATCGACGCGCAACAAGCGCAACTGGTCGGCCTGTCGTTCGCCGTGCAGGCCAACGAAGCCGCGTACATTCCGCTGACCCACTCCTACATCGGCGTGCCGGAGCAACTGGATCGCGACACCGTACTGCGCGCACTCAAGCCGATTCTGGAAGATCCGAGCAAGCTCAAGGTCGGCCAGCACGCCAAGTTCGACATGAATATCCTGGCCAATTGCGCCATCGGTGGTGATCAGAGCCAAGGCATCACCGTGCGCGGCATCGCCTTCGACACGATGCTTGAGTCCTACGTGCTCAATTCCACCGCGACCCGCCACGACATGGACAGCCTCGCGCAGAAGTACCTCGATCACACCACCGTAAGCTTCCAGGACATCGCCGGCAAAGGCGCCAAGCAGCTGACCTTCGACCAGATCGCCCTGGAGCAGGCCGGCCCTTACGCCGCCGAAGACGCCGACATCACCTTGCGTCTGCACCAGACGTTGTTCGAAAAACTCAGCGCGATCCCGAGTCTGGCCAGCGTGCTGACCGACATCGAAATTCCGCTGGTGCCGGTGCTGGCGCGCATCGAACGCCAAGGCGCGTTCGTTGACGCTGAGCTGCTCGGCATCCAGAGCATCGAGTTGGGCAACAAAATGGTTGCGCTGGAGCGCGAAGCGTTCGAAATCGCCGGGGAAGAATTCAACCTTGGCTCGCCGAAACAACTGGGCGTGATTCTCTACGAGAAACTTGGTCTTCCGGTGCTGAAGAAGACCGCCAAGGGCCAGCCGTCCACTGCTGAAGAAGTGCTGGCGAAGCTCGCTGAAGACGATCACCGCTTGCCGAAGGTGCTGATGGAGCACCGCTCGATGAGCAAGCTGAAAAGCACTTACACCGATCGCTTGCCGGAGCAGATCAACCCGCGCACCGGGCGTATTCACACCTCATATCATCAGGCTGTGGCGTCGACCGGGCGCTTGTCCTCCAGCGATCCGAACCTGCAGAACATTCCGGTGCGTACGGCTGAAGGTCGACGCATTCGTCAGGCGTTCGTCGCGCCGAAAGGCTACAAACTGCTGGCGGCAGACTATTCGCAGATCGAGCTGCGGATCATGGCGCACCTGTCCAAGGACGAAGGCCTGATGAATGCCTTCCGCAACAACCTGGACGTGCACACCGCCACCGCTGCCGAAGTATTCAAGGTCGAACTCAACGAGGTGACCTCCGACCAGCGCCGTGGCGCCAAGGCGATCAACTTCGGTCTGATCTACGGCATGGGCGCACAGAAGCTCGGCAAGGACATCGGCGTCGACACCAAGACTGCCAAAGCTTACATCGACACCTACTTCGCCCGTTATCCGGGGGTTCGCGAGTACATGGAGCGCACCCGCGCGCAGGCGGCGGATCAGGGTTATGTCGAAACCTTCTTCGGTCGTCGCCTGTATCTGCCGGAAATCAACTCGAACAAGCCGCAGGAACGCGCCGCCGCCGAACGTACGGCGATCAACGCGCCGATGCAGGGCACGGCCGCCGACATCATCAAGAAAGCCATGGTGGCAGTGGATAACTGGCTGGCGACGTCCGGGCTGGACGCCAGAGTCATTCTGCAGGTGCACGATGAACTGGTACTGGAGGTTCGCGAGGATCTGGTCGAACAAGTCAGTGCCGAGATCCGCGTACACATGAGCGAAGCGGCGAAACTGGATGTACCGCTGCTGGTCGAAGTGGGTGTGGGCAACAATTGGGATGAGGCTCACTGAGCCTTTTGAACACGGTTTGCCGCGACCTGTTGTCGCGGCAATGCCGGTAAAACCGGCTTATTTCAAAAAGCGCTTGGGATTATTCCAAAGCTTTTTGAAAAAAATCTGAACTAATCTGGAAGGACACTACTCAGAGTTACTGAATGGCTGGTGAAGCCCTTCGATGCTCCTATGTTGTGTTAAGTGTTGGCAGATATCTGAACCCCGCCCTAGCGGTTCGGAACTTAAACCCCGGAACTTCTCCCTCCCCAATGAAGTCCGGGGCTTTTTTTGCCCGAAAATTGGCTGTGGCACGCTCAGACTGTGTTGAAAGCACAGCTAAAAATGCTCATTTAGGTACCCTAAAGTCGAGCGCGACCCCGGCCGCTTTTCAGTGTGCTTTCGCCTTGCCTGAGCGCACCACAGCCAATTTTCTAATCCCTGTTTTACTCAGCCGCCTCGGCGCCTTTGTCTGCCAGTTCCATCCAGCCGGCCAGTACAGTGTAGGCCTCTTCCAGGCCCATGCGTTTTGGCGCGGAGAACAGCTGGATGGTGACCAGATCGCCCCAACCCTTGCGAATTTCCGACTGCACTTTGAGCAGGGTGTTCTTGGCTGCGCCGTAGGTCAGCTTGTCGGCCTTGGTCAGCAGGATGTGCATCGGCATGCCGGCGGCAACGGCCCAGTCGAGCATCAGCAGGTCGAAGTCGGTCATTGGATGACGGATATCCATCATCAGAATCAAACCCTTCAAACTCTCGCGGCCACCGAGGTAAGCCTCAAGGTGACGCTGCCAGTGCATCTTCAGCGGGATCGGTACTTTTGCGTAACCGTAGCCCGGCAGGTCGACCAGACGGCGATCTTCGTCTAGCTTGAAGAAGTTCAACAGCTGTGTGCGACCCGGAGTTTTCGAGGTGCGCGCCAGGCTGGCGTGAGTCAGGGTGTTCAGTGCGCTGGATTTGCCGGCGTTGGAACGACCGGCGAACGCCACTTCGAAGCCTTCGTCGTCAGGGCATTGATCGACTTTGGCGGCACTGAGCATGAACGTGGACTGTTGGCACAGGCCGAGGATGGGATTCTTGAGTTGCATGGGATTTCCGATGTGGGCGGCGCCGGGATTGGGCGCGGAACGCGGTGTCGCTTCCGTTTCAGTGACGCCAGTATATAATGCCGCAGATTTTGTGTGTGCTTTGTCCCAGCGTAGGATGAAGTTCACGAGAGCGACAGACCTTGATTGCGCATTAGAACGCAGAACGCTCTCAACCCTGAAAAGGTCGTTTTATGACGAAATGGCTGCTGGCTGCCGGAGTCTTGATGCCGCTTTACAGCGCACAGGCTACACAGGATCCGGAAGCTGTGTACAACCGTGTTTGTGGTGCCTGTCATTCCGGCCAACTACCCATGGCGCCCAAAAGAGGCGATCAGGAAGCTTGGACGCCGAGGTTGGCGAAAGGTATGGGGACGCTGGTGCAACACGTGACCCAGGGTTTCAAGGCGATGCCGCCGCGTGGTTTGTGCATGGACTGCAGTGCCGAGGATTACCAAGCCATCATCCTGTGGATGAGCGAGTAAACCCGGTCCATAACTTAACCCTTAGCCGTAGTTGGATTAGCTGATGAACAAATTGATCGTGAGTCTGCTGTTGACCGTGGGAATTTCAGGCTTCGCCCATGCTGCCGGTGATGCCGCAGCGGGCCAGGCAAAAGCCGCTGTATGTGGAGCCTGCCATGGCCCGGACGGTAACAGCATGGCGCCAAACTTTCCGAAACTGGCCGGTCAAGGTGAACGCTACCTGACCAAGCAGCTGCACGACATCAAGTCGGGCAAGCGCACCGTTCTGGAAATGACCGGCCTGCTGACCAATCTGAGTGATCAGGACCTGGCCGACATCGCCGCCTATTTCGCCAGCCAGAAAGGCAGCGTCGGCGCCGCCGATCCGAAGATCGTCGCGCGCGGTGAAGCGCTGTTCCGTGGCGGCAACCTGGCCAAGGGCCTGCCAGCCTGCACCGGCTGCCACTCGCCGAACGGCGCCGGCAACGCCGCTGCCGGTTTCCCGCATCTGGGTGGCCAACACGCTCAATACATCACCAAGCAGCTCACCGACTTCCGCAAGGAAGAAGGCGGCCGCACCAACGACGGCGACACCATGACCATGCAGAACATCGCCAAACGCCTGAGCGACGAAGACATCGCTGCGGTCTCCAGCTACATTCAAGGTCTGCACTAAGGCCTACGGATCGAGCGCTGCAGGCGATGGACATCTCCTGCAACGTTAACGCTCGATTAATCCGTCGCAGCAAGTATAAAAAGGGTGGCTTTGGCCGCCCTTTTTTGTGGCCGCTGCCGTTACACTACAGAACTCATGCCCGCCAGGATCTGTCTGAAAACAGGTCGCGCGAGGCGACCCAAATTGTCCAGGAGTAAAGCATGCGTAATCTGATCATCAGCGCCGCTCTCGTCGCTGCCAGCCTGTTCGGCGTGACCGCTCAAGCCGCCGAAGCCCCAGCCGCCCCTTACGTGGAACTGGCCAACCCGGTACCGGTTGCAGAGCCTGGCAAGATCGAAGTGGTCGAGCTGTTCTGGTACGGCTGCCCGCATTGCTACGCCTTTGAGCCCGTGATCAACCCTTGGGTTGAGAAACTGCCGTCCGACGTCAACTTCGTGCGTATTCCTGCCATGTTCGGCGGCCCATGGGACGCTCACGGCCAGATGTTCCTGACCCTGGAAGCCATGGGTGTCGAGCACAAGGTTCACGCTGCGGTATTCAACGCAATTCAGAAAGAACACAAGAAGCTGACCGATCCACAGGATATGGCTGACTTCCTTGCGACCCAGGGTGTCGACAAGGACAAGTTCCTGGCCACCTTCAACTCGTTCGCTATCAAGGGTCAGATCGTCAAAGCTCGCGAACTGGCCAAGAAGTATGAGATCACTGGCGTACCTACCATGATCGTCAACGGCAAGTACCGTTTCGACATCGGCTCTGCCGGTGGTGCCGAGCAAGCGCTGAAACTGGCTGACCAACTGGTCGCCAAAGAGCGAGCGGCAACCAAGGCTGCTGCCAACTAAGCGCGGCAACCGCCATGCGCCGCTGGAAGTCCGAACGCATCGTTGGCCTGCATGATCCGCAGGTCAATGAGCATCACCTGGAGTCAACGGGCCTGCCCGCAGACCAGCGTCTGCGCCTGCTCAGTTTCAATATCCAGGTGGGCATCAGCACCGAGCGCTATCGGCATTACCTGACCCGTAGCTGGCAGCACCTGCTGCCGCACAACGGCCGCTCAGGCAATCTGCAAAAGATCGGCGACCTGCTGGGCGACTTCGATCTGGTCGCCCTGCAGGAAGCCGATGGCGGCAGCCTGCGTTCGGGCTACGTCAATCAGGTCGAACACCTGGCCCAACTCGGCGCTTTCCCCTACTGGTATCAACAGCTCAATCGCAACCTCGGCAGACTCGCTCAGCACAGCAATGGCGTGCTCAGTCGTCTGAAACCGTCGGCGATTGAAGATCACCCGCTGCCCGGCCCGAAAGGTCGCGGGGCGATTCTGCTGCGTTTCGGCGAAGGCCCGGAAGCGCTGGTGGTAGTGATGATGCACCTGGCTCTTGGCGCGCGAACGCGCAGCCTGCAACTGGCCTATATTCGTGAGCTGATCGGTGGCTATAAACACCAGGTGTTGATGGGTGACATGAACACCCATGCCAGCGATCTGCTGCAACATTCTCCGTTACGCGATCTCGGCCTGCTGGCCCCGCAGGTGGAAGCGACATTCCCCAGCTGGCGTCCTCAGCGTTGCCTTGATCATATTTTGCTCAGCCCGACCCTGACCCTGGAAAAGGTCGAAGTGCTGGCACAACCGATTTCCGATCACCTGCCGGTCGCGGTAGAGATTCGTCTGCCGGGTTCGCTCACGGCCGATGCATTGCCCGCGTTGAGTCCTGCCCCTCGCGGAACCCCTGAATGAGCGACGACGCCCAGCGCTGGAAAGAAAAGTACCTCAAAAGCATCGAACAACAGGACAAACTCGAACGCCGCTGGGCCGCGAGGCTCGACTTGCTGCGTCGCGGCCTGGTGCGCAGCACGCTGGCGGCCGAAGGTACCGATAAAGTCGTTGATCAGTGCATGAAAGAGATGCGCGACGTGGTGCGCACTGACGACATGGACGCCGGCCTCGCCGCCCTCCTGCCGCGCCTGGAAAAAGCCGTGCTCGATTCCGAGCAGCGCCGCGAAACCCGCATCGATCAAGTCAGTACCGCGCTGACATCGCTGGTCACTCAGTTGCAGGCTTTGCCGTTGCCGCGTGAAGTCGCTCAGCCACTGAAGAAATTTGCCAAACAACTGGATAGCCGCGTCGGTTCGGCGCGGGAAATGCCATTGCTGCTGAGTGAACTCAGCGGCCTGCAGGGCAAGGCACTGAGTCAGTTGGACACCCCGCCAGAGCCGGGGCGACCAGGTCTGCTGCAGCGTTTGTTCGGAAGCCGCGACAGCGAAGAAGCCCCAGCGACAGAATCACCCGCGCCGCTGCAACCGCTTGCCGCACCGTCACCCGCACCAGAAACCGCACAGCCCGCCCCTGTCGCATCGATTGAACCTGTGATGGCAACTGCTGCCATCGAAGCAATTGCGCCTGTCGAAACAACAATGCCGGACGCCCAGAATCAACCGGAATCGGCAGAAGTGGTTACCTTCGTGCCACCCTCGGTCGGCAGCGAAGGCAGCAGTGACCCGAGCGAACCTCAAGCAGAGCGCTTTGAACCCGAGCCTGTTTTCACCCAGGCTGCCGCTCAGACTCCAACCACGCCTGCCGCCATCAATCCTGATGAGCTGATTCACCCCGGTGATCCATCGCCACTGATCCTCGACAGCCTGCCGCTGCCCGAACCCATCGCGCAGGCGTTGGCCGCCATTGATCCGGAGCAATCCGAACACGACATCCTGTTCGCCCTGCCTGATACCCCGGAGCCGTCTTACAGCTCCGTGGCCAAGCACATCGAAGACACCCTGATCGGCCTCCTCGACGACCTGACCCTGCCGGAGCGCCACCGCCCGCAAGCCGAAGCCATGCGTGAAAGGCTGAAACATGGCTTGAACTGGTACGAACTGATACCGATCCTCGACGATCTCGCGACGTTGATGCTGGCGATCACCGACAGCGGCCAGCACGAATTCGAAGCCTACCTGCAGCAACTCAACGAACGCCTCGAAGCGTTCCAGAGCAATCTGCAAGCTGCCAGTGAAGGCCATGCCGACAACAGCTCAGCGGCGCGGGCCATGGATACGCAGATCCGCGAGCAAGTCGACGGCTTGCAGACCAGCGTTCAGGAAGCCGCCGATCTGGATGACCTCAAGCAAGTGTTGGAGAACCATCTCGAAGGCTTGATCGGCACCATGGATCAGCACCAGAAGCAGCGCGACGCCCGCGAGCAGGAAGTGGCTGCGCGGCTCAAAGGTCTGTCCGAGCGCGTGGCGCATATGGAGCAGGAAGCCCAGGGATTCCGTGAGCACCTCGAAGAACAGCGCCAGAAAGCCTTGATCGACCCACTCACCGGCTTGCCCAATCGCGCTGCGTGGAGCGAGCGCCTCGAGCATGAAATCAAGCAGTGGCAGCAGCACGGCAACACCCTGAGCCTGGCCATGCTCGACCTTGATCACTTCAAACGGATCAATGACAACTACGGCCATCTGGCCGGCGACAAGGTGCTGAAGATTATTGCCACGGTGCTGCGCAAACGCCTGCGCGGATCTGATTTCATTGCCCGATTCGGTGGTGAGGAGTTCGTCTTGCTGCTGCCGGCCACCCCGCCTGCGGTCGGCGCCAAGCTTCTGGAAACGCTGCGCGCAGCGATCGAAGCCTGCCCTTTCCACTTCAAGGGCGAGCGAGTGACGATCACCATTTCCATGGGGCTGGCAACATTTCGTGCTGGAGAACACAGCGATCTGGTGCTGAAAAGAGCCGATCAGGCGCTTTATCGCGCTAAAAATGCAGGCCGTAATCGGGTCGAGCTGGGCTGAGCAAATTGTTCCATTTTGTTTAAATCCGCCCACTGACCGTCGAGACGCAAGGCAGTACGTTACACTGTTGCATTACTGTCTTGCGTGTACTGCCTTCTGCCATGAAATTCTTTGCCCTCCTCGCTTCGTTGCTCGTTCTGGCCGGTTGTGCCAGTGGCCCGCGCTACAACACCAGCCACCCTTCGGCCAATTACGACAGCCGCATTCAGTTTGTGGTCGTGCATTACACGTCGGCCTCGCTGGAGCGCTCGCTGCAGTTGCTGACCCACGGCGAAGTCAGCAGCCATTACCTGATCGGCGACGACAATAGCGGTACGGTCTACAAACTCATGGATGAGAATCAACGCGCCTGGCACGCCGGCGAAAGCCAATGGCAGGGGCGTACCTGGCTCAACTCCAGCTCGATCGGCATTGAAATCGTCAACCCGGGTTTCAAGGACACGCCGAGCGGGCGTCTGTGGTATCCGTACAGCGAGGCGCAGATCCAATCGTTGATCGCCCTGCTCAAAGACATCAGCAAACGCAACGGCATCAGCCCGCGACACATTATCGGTCACAGCGACATCGCACCCTTGCGCAAACTTGATCCGGGGCCACTGTTCCCGTGGAAACGCCTCGCTGCTGAAGGCTTGGGCGTCTGGCCGAACGAACAGGCGGTAGCGCGCCAGCAAATGCTGTTCAACAGCAGTGAACTGCCGAGTATCAGTTGGTTCCAGGCACAACTGGCGCACCTGGGTTATGACACGCCGCAGACTGGTGAACTGGACGTCGCCACGCGCCACGTCCTTGCAGCGTTCCAGATGCACTTTCGCCCTTCGCGCTTCGACGGCACGCCGGATGCGCAAACGGCGGCACTATTACTGGTGCTCAATCAGACAAAATAATGACGCCCGCCCGACGGTCAGGGCAAAATTGCAATCAGCAGCTATAACTCATTGGTAATTCTTCGGATATTCCTTGATGGCTGCTACCCGAGAGACGTTGCGTAGCTGGTTTTATCGCCCCTGGTTTTTGGCGATGATCGCGGCTGTCCTCAGTGCCAGCCTGCTGATCGCCGGCGGAATGTTCGTGGCGATGCGCCAGGTCGAGCAAAGCGAAAGCCAGCAAATGAACGCACAAGGCGAGCGGTTCCTCGCCCGCCTCGAACAATTGTTCGGCCAGTTGCGTGAAAGTCTCGATGATCTTGAAGCGCAGCCATTGCGCAGTTGTGACGATGAAATGATCGCCACCCTGCAGCAGGTCACCTTCAACTATCGCTTCGTGTATGAAGCAGCTTATATGGACGCTTCGCGGACCTGCTCGAACCGTCCGCGCCAGGAAGGCCCGTCGGTGGTTCGCGCGCCGGATATCAAAGGCCCGACTTACAGTTATTGGCTGAACACCACCACCGAACCCGATGAAAACCGTGCAGCGCTGATGCTCGGACGCGGCAATTTCCGCGTGGCCACCTCGCGCGGGCATCTGACCGACATGGTCGATCTGTCGCCCGGCAGCAGCCTGCTAGTGGTGCTCGATCACGGCACCCGGGCCATCCCGGTGCTCGGCATGGCGCAAGACTGGCCACCCACGGAACACTGGCCACCAAAGAGTCGCGATGCCCTGCAAGTCACGCAGACCCGGCTGATCTACCGCATGCCCACGGATAATCCGGAGTATCAGTTGGTGCTGATCACACCCAGAACCAGCATGCACATCCCGGCTATCTGGTGGTGGATGATTCCGGCGTGCGTGCTGCTTGGCGCCTTTTCGGGTTTCTTCGTTTTCCTGCTGGTGCGCCAGCGCCAGTCACTGGACGCCGAACTGCACGGCGCGATCCGGCGCGGCGAGTTGCAGGTGCTCTATCAGCCGATCTTCGATCTCGACAGCCGCAACTGCGTCGGCGCCGAGGCGCTGCTACGCTGGCGTCGCCCGGACGGCACGCTGACCAGTCCCGACCTGTTTATCCCCATGGCGGAAAACACCGGACAAATCCGCCAGATGACCGACTTTGTTCTGCAGCGCTTGCTGGAGCAACTGGGCCAGTTGCTGCGCGCCAATCCGCAGCTGTATATCTCGGTCAACCTTGCAGCCTGTGACGTGATGGTGCCGCGCATTGGCCAGGTCATGGCGCGGCTGCTCACGCTCCATCGCGTCGCCGCGCGGCAGATTGCCTTCGAAGTTACCGAGCGCGGTTTGATTGATGTGGTGGTGGCGCGGGAAAACCTGCAAGCCTTGCGCGATGTCGGCCACCAGGTGCTGATCGACGATTTCGGCACCGGCTACTGCAGCCTCGCCTATCTGCAGACCTTGCCGGTCGATTGCCTGAAAATCGACAAAGCATTTATCGACGCACTGGGCCATGACGCAGCGAGCAGCGGCGTCGCCCCGCACATCATTCACATGGCCCAGGCGCTGGATCTGAAGGTGATTGCCGAAGGCATCGAGCTGGAATCGCAGGCTGAGTTGCTCAGCAGCGAAGGCGTGAAATTCGGCCAGGGCTGGTTGTTCGCCCATGCGCTCAGCGCGGTGCAGTTCATCGAACTGATCACCCGTGGCCGACGCCTTGCCGGACGGCGAATGGACGATGAAGCCTAGACCGTCAGCGCCATATAAAACTGCGTACCTTGCCCCGGTCGCGAGTAAACGCCCATGCGTCCGCCATGCAGCTGGACGATTTCCTTGCACAGCGCCAAGCCCAGACCGGCACCACCCTTCTTGCGCCCTACCTGTACGAACGGTTCGAAGATCCGTCCTTGCTGACCGTAGGCAATGCCTTCGCCGTTGTCTTCAACACTGATGATCACTCGCTCGCCGTGCCGGCGTGCCTGCAAGCGGATCTGACCGTTGCGGGCGGTATGGCGCAGGGCGTTGTCGATCAGGTTATCCAGCACGCGATCGAGTTGCGCCTGATCGGCCTGCAAACGTGGCAACGGCCCCTGCACCTCGACATTCAGGGCGATGCCCTTGGCCGCCGCCGAATCGGCAAAGCGTAGTTGCGCCTGCTCCAGCAAGTCTTCGATGGAGCATGGTGCCAGGGTGAGTTTCTGCAGGCCATTCTGATAACGCGAGAAGTTGAGCAAGTCATTGATCAACTGCATCAGGCGCTGCATTTCCTCATTCACGGTGTCGAGCAGATCGGCCTCTCGCGACTCCGCGGGATACTTCGCCCGTTCGCGGAACAGGCCGAACGCCATGTGCATGCCGGTGACGGGGGTGCGCAGCTCATGGGAAGCGCGCAAGACGAACTCGCTGCGCACCCGTTCGAAGGCGCGTTGCTCGGTGACATCGTGCAGCACCATCACCGCGCCGAGGATATGTCCCTGGGTGTGGCTGACCGGGGTCAGGCTGTAGGTCAGCAGGCGGGATTCGCCGTCGACCTCGATGCTCAAGTCTTCCGGCGCGCGCTCCAGGGAGCCGCCGCGCAGCACCAGTTGCAGCTGCGCATCCAGCTCTGGTCGCTCCAGCGCCGTGCCCAACCCTTGGCCGAGACGATCATCTTCCCAGCCCAATTGTCGCTGGGCCACTGGGTTGAGGTGCTCCAGATGCCCTTGGCGGTCGATCATCAGCAAGCCGTCATCGATGCTGTCGAGCACCGCTTGCAAGCGTTGCTGACCGGCGAGCAGTTCATCAACGTTGGTCGCCTGGTGCTCGCGAAGCGCCTCGGCCATCAGGCCAAAGCGTTTGGTCAGCAGGTTCATTTCCATCGCCGAGGAAATCGGCAGGGTCACTTCAAAATTGCCCTGGCCGATATTGTCTGCGGCTTTCGCCAGCGCCTCGATCGGCGCGCCGAAACGCCGAGCAATGCCGTGGGCCGTGATAAAACCGATGATCAGCACCGCCAGCCCGACAAAGCCAAGCAGACCCGCAATCAACAAGGCACGGTCGCGCGCCTCACGCTGTACCGCGTTGATGTTGTCCAGTGCATGCTTGTGTTCGGTGATCAGTCCGTTGCGCAGTGTGTTGAAGCGCTCTCGAAAGTCGGCGCTGCTGCTCATCGAGCTGGCCGGGTCACGCGACAAATCAAACGCTTCCAGAAAGCTCAGATAATCCGCTTTTGCCCGACTGAAGCCATATAGCCGGCCATCGCCCTCTTGCTCTTGGGCGATGCCTTGGTCCAGTAACTCGAAGTAATGCTGTTTCGACGCTTCGAACGCCACCGGATCAGGCTTTTCCGCCAGCATGATGATCAGTTGATCACCCAGCGTCTGGCGCAGCTTGAGACCCAGATCGAGGGTGACGAAGTTGCTGCGCACCAACGCCTCTTGCGTTCCCGCCATCTGCATCACGCTGACCAGCCCGAGCAGCAGCCCGAGCAAGGCCACGGTGATGAGCGCGGAAATACTCAAGAACAAACGGGTCCGCAACTTCATCGCCAGTTTCATCGCCGGGCGCTCACAGGTTGTACTGCTTGCGCTTGCGATACAGGGTCGAAGCATCGATGCCGAGGGTTTTTGCCGCTTGATCCAGCGTGCCGGCGGTGGCGAGGACCGCGCCGATGTGGGCTTTCTCCAATTCGTCGAGGCTCAATGCCGCACCGACTCGAGGGGCGTTGTTGACCGGTTGTTCGGCCATGCCGAGGTGGCTGATCTCCACACGCTCCTGCGGGCAGATGATGCTTGCCCGCTCAACCACGTTACGCAGCTCGCGAATGTTGCCCGGCCAACGGTAGCCCAACAGTGCCTCGCGAGCCTCGTCGCTGAAGCCCCGTGCAGGGCGCGCATACTCTTTGACGAAACGCGCGAGAAAGCGATCGGCCAGGGTCAGAATGTCCTCGGCGCGCTCGCGCAAGGGCGGCAGATGCAGGGTGATGACATTCAGACGATAGAGCAGGTCTTCGCGGAAACGCCCGTCTCGGACCATGTCTTCGAGGTTGAGGTTGGTTGCCGCCAGAATACGCACATCGGCGCGACGGGTGACCGGATCGCCCACCCGCTCATATTCCTTGTCCTGAATGAAACGCAGCAACTTGGGTTGCAAAGTGAGCGGAAAATCGCCGATCTCATCGAGAAACAGCGTACCGCCGTCGGCCTGATTGACTCGACCCAAGGTGCTCTCGCTAGCACCGGTAAACGCGCCGCGACTGTGACCGAACAGCTCGCTTTCCATCAATTCCGCCGTCAGCGACGGGCAGTTGATGGTCACGCAGGATTTCTTCTCGCGCTTGCTCCAGCCATGAATCGCTCGGGCCAGTTCACCTTTACCGGTGCCGGACTCGCCGAGGATAAGAATGTTGGCGTCGGTGCCGGCGACCTGGCGTGCTGTTTCCAGTACCACTTTCATTGCCGGGCTGTGGGAGTCGAGACCGTCCTTCGGTTTGCGAATCTCGCCTTCGAGAGCTTCGAGGCGCGCTGACAGTTGGCGCACTTCCAGCTGTTTGGCGGTGGCCAGACGCAACTGATCCGGGCTGCACGGTTTCACCAGATAGTCGGCCGCGCCTGCCTGGATCGCATCGACGGCGGTATCGACAGCCGAATGCGCGGTGACGATGACCACACGCATCCACGGCGCCTGAATGCGCATCTGCGCCAGTACGTCGAGACCGTTGTCTTCGCCCAGACGTAAATCAAGGAAGCACAGGTCGAAGACCTGGCGTTGCAGCAGCGCGTCGGCCTGAGCCGCGCTGTTGGCTGTGGCAACCGTATAGCCTTCGTCTTCGAGGCAATAACGGAAGGTACGCAGGATGGCAGATTCGTCGTCCACCAGCAGAATGCGGCCTTGATGCTCAGTGGCAGATTCCATTTTTCCTACGCTCCATAGTGATTGGTCTTGGGTTAGTCCCGGAAAAATCGGGCAAGTTGCATGGTTGATTCTGAACGATGCCAGCCATAGGAGGGTAGCTCTCTCCTGCCATTACGGCCAAGTTGTTGGTTTTGCTGGTTTTTTAAACAATCACCGATTTGCAGGGCATTCCCTGCGTACTTTTCTGACATCTGCGCCCTGCTCTCAATTCCATAAGAATGAAATCTCCTACGAAAAAATCGTGCATTGCGCACGATCTCAGATGCCCCATCGTGCAGGATGCGTCGCAAACGTTTTTTATCGCGCACATAACTCATTGATTTTATTGAATATTTTTCAATTAAAAAACTGGCATGCAGGCTGCAATACCTCACTTAGCCCGGGCAAAACATGAACTGCCCTAACCGAATAAGAGTGAGGAACCCAGGATGACTCGCCAACGTGCCGCCCAAGTGCGTATCTCGCCACTGCACATCCAGCAAGGTCTGTTTGGCGTATTGGCGCTGTTGATCACCCTGATCGCTTGCCAGCAATACCTGAGCTGGGAAAACAGCCAGAAAGTTGAGCCGCTGATCTCGATCCAGCACAGCACGCAAACGCACTTCAGCGCCGTCAGCAGCAGTCAGGCCGAAAGCGCCTCGATGCGCATGATGGACGTCGATCAGGCGCAGCCGCTGGATCAACTGCCACGTGAAGAGCGTTGGGTTTTCTAAAGAGCAAACGAATTCGGGCGCACAGCGCCGGGACATGCAACACCCCTAAATAGAGAAGTAAGGAGAATCACCATGTTGAGCTGGGCAATTACATTCTTGATCATTGCCATCATCGCTGCAGTACTGGGCTTCGGTGGTATCGCGGGCACCGCCACGGGTATCGCCAAGATTCTCTTTGTCGTGTTCCTGGTGATGTTCATCGCTTCCTTCTTCTTTGGCCGTCGCGGCCGAGGTTAACGATGAGTGCGTTAAAGACACTGGCAGCCGCCCTGCTTCTGGGCGGTAGTGCCATGGCGATGGCGGCCAATGACGGCCAGGCGCGGGTCAACGAACTGCTCGCCTCTGACGAGCAGTACCGTGAGACCTGGGAAGGCGTGATAAAGAAAGAAGAGCGCGTACCGGAATGGGTGATCAACCTGTCCGGGGCCTCCGAACAACAGATGAACGCGGTTACTGAAGACGGCAACAAGTACTTGGTGGGCCCGCTCTGCGAGAATCAGGACAAGTGCCTGAACCACCGTTTGATCGTCGCATTCAGTTTCGACAAGGATGACGCCTACGCCATGCTGGTTGATGTGCCTGAAGGCCTGCCGCAAGACAAGTCGCCGACGCGACATGCGACCTATCGCTTCTTCGGCAAACCCGATCAAGGCATGCAGGATCTACTGATGGAAACCCTGAAGAAAGATCCGAAGTGGTACTGACTTGAACATGAAGGCAGCAGCCCTGCTGCCTTCCATTGCGCCCACCTGAGGAAGGCAGGCGCATGACCAAGGGGCCGGGACGTTCTGACTGTTGCAGGGTCGGAGTGACCTACGGGTACAGGGAGTGCCTGCGAGAGGGCCGGGTCAGGGTAAAAGCTGCGCCGCAGGTTCGCCGACCCACAGTGGCTCGACGGACTTGCGCTGAGCTTTCAAAAAGACAAAACATTGATCCAGAGCGTCCAGCTCGCTGTTTTTATCGCTGACACTGCGCGCGAAAACATTACGCGGTGTTTCCTGGCGACCGTATATCGACAAAAAAACCGCTTAAACAGTAGGACTTCTAGTCTTGCCACGTAGGCATTTTCCCAAAATTTTTGTCGATTTTTCTCGTTCAAAAAATAATCAACCTGCTCTGTGATGGCCGGTTCACGGCACTTATGCCGGCCGAAATGTCACAATCGAACCGGTTGGGACGCCAGTTTCAATTAAAAAAGCTCATGCCGATTCGGCATAGGGTAGGCGTTTACGGCATTAGACGGCGCAACCTTGCATCGGAATAGTTGCGCCTTTTTTCGCCTGCCGAAGAGCCGTAAATACGCGCTTCGGGGCACCTTATACGGAGGCAGATGCACAGACTTTTCCGCTAAAGAGCGTTCCAGTTCCTGCATGTGCCTGAGTCAAACGCAAGTAAGGGTAAAGATAATGAAGAAGGCAAAACTTAGCCTCGCCTGGCAGATCCTCATCGGTCTGGTATTGGGTATTGCAATTGGTGCGTTGCTCAACCACTTCAGTGCCGAGAAAGCCTGGTGGATCAGCAACGTCCTGCAACCGGCAGGCGATATCTTTATCCGTCTGATCAAGATGATCGTGATCCCGATCGTCATCTCTTCCCTGATTGTCGGTATCGCCGGCGTGGGTGACGCCAAGAAACTCGGGCGCATCGGCCTGAAGACGATCATCTATTTCGAAATCGTCACCACCATTGCCATCCTCGTTGGTCTGGTATTGGCAAACGTATTCCATCCGGGTGCCGGCATCGACATGAGCACCCTGGGCACGGTGGATATCTCCAAGTACCAGGCGACCGCCGCCGAAGTGCAGCATGAACACGCGTTCATCGAGACCATCCTCAACCTGATCCCGTCGAACATCTTCGCGGCCATGGCTCGCGGCGAAATGCTGCCGATCATCTTCTTCTCCGTACTGTTCGGTCTCGGTCTGTCGAGCCTGCAGTCGGATCTGCGCGAGCCGCTGGTGAAGATGTTCCAGGGCGTCTCGGAAAGCATGTTCAAAGTCACCCACATGATCATGAACTATGCGCCGATCGGCGTATTCGCACTGATCGCGGTGACGGTGGCCAACTTCGGCTTCGCCTCGCTGGTGCCGCTAGCCAAACTGGTCATCCTGGTTTACTTCGCCATCGCCTTCTTCGCCTTCGTGGTGTTGGGCCTGATCGCCAAGATGTTCGGTTTCTCGGTGTTCAAGCTGATGCGCATCTTCAAGGATGAGCTGGTCCTGGCCTACTCCACCGCTTCTTCGGAAACCGTGCTGCCACGCGTGATCGAGAAGATGGAAGCCTACGGCGCGCCGAAAGCCATCTGCAGCTTCGTCGTGCCGACCGGTTACTCGTTCAACCTCGACGGTTCGACCCTGTACCAGTCGATCGCGGCAATCTTCATTGCGCAGCTGTACGGCATCGACCTGTCGATCAGCCAGCAACTGCTGCTGGTCCTGACCCTGATGGTCACCTCCAAAGGCATCGCCGGTGTACCGGGCGTGTCCTTCGTGGTGCTGCTGGCAACTCTGGGCAGCGTCGGTATTCCGCTGGAAGGCCTGGCGTTTATCGCCGGTGTCGACCGCGTCATGGACATGGCCCGTACCGCACTGAACGTGATTGGTAACGCGCTGGCCGTGCTGGTTATCGCACGCTGGGAAGGCATGTACGACGACGCCAAGGGCGAGCGCTACTGGAACTCCCTGCCGCACTGGCGCAGCAAGGAAAAACTGCCAGCAGGCGAAATCTCCAAGAACTGACACACCCCTGTAGGAGATTGAGGTCAACCCGGTAAATGGGGTGGCAGCAGGTACACACAAACCCCGGAGAAATCCGGGGTTTGTCGTTTCTGGCGACCCCGCTATCATTCGCCGCATTCTTCGGGGGATTTGACTGATGCTTAATGGCCTGTGGCTTGGCTTCTTCATCGTGGCAGCCGTATCGGCGCTGGCGCAGTGGCTGATCGGCGGTAACGCCGGGATCTTTGCGGCGATGGTGGAAAGCATTTTCGCCATGGCCAAGCTCTCGGTCGAAGTCATGGTGCTGCTGTTCGGCACCCTCACCCTGTGGCTGGGCTTCCTGCGCATTGCCGAGAAGGCCGGGATCGTCGAGTGGCTGGCGAAAGTGCTCGGCCCGCTGTTTCTGCGGCTGATGCCGGAAGTCCCGGCCGGTCACCCTGCCCTTGGCCTGATCACCCTGAACTTCGCCGCCAACGGTCTCGGCCTCGACAATGCGGCCACGCCGATCGGTCTGAAAGCCATGAAGGCGCTGCAGGAGCTCAATCCCAGTGCCACCATCGCCAGTAACGCGCAAATCCTCTTCCTGGTGCTCAACGCCTCTTCCCTGACCCTGCTGCCGGTAACGATCTTCATGTACCGCGCCCAGCAAGGCGCACCCGACCCGACGCTAGTGTTCCTGCCAATTCTGCTGGCGACCAGCTGCTCGACGATTGTCGGCTTCCTCTCGGTGGCGTTCATGCAGCGGTTGCGGATCTGGGATCCGGTGGTGTTGGCATATTTGATTCCGGGCGCGCTGATTCTCGGTGGATTCATGGCGCTGTTGGGTACTCTTTCAGCAACGGCCTTGGCGGGATTGTCGTCGATCCTCGGCAATCTCACGCTGTTTGGGTTGATCATGCTGTTTTTGCTGATCGGCGCGTTGAAGAAGGTCAAGGTCTACGAGGCGTTTGTTGAGGGCGCCAAAGAAGGCTTCGACGTCGCGAAGAACCTGCTGCCGTATCTGGTCGCGATGCTCTGTGCGGTCGGCGTGCTGCGCGCCTCCGGGGCACTGGACTTTGGTCTGGACGGCATTCGGCATCTCGTCGAGTGGGCCGGTTGGGACACGCGGTTTGTCGATGCGCTGCCGACGGCGATGGTCAAACCGTTCTCCGGCAGTGCGGCGCGGGCGATGTTGATCGAGACGATGAAAACGTCCGGTGTCGACAGCTTCCCGGCGCTGGTCGCGGCGACGATTCAGGGCAGTACCGAAACCACGTTCTATGTGCTGGCGGTGTATTTCGGTGCGGTGGGGATTCAACGCGCGCGGCATGCGGTGGGGTGTGCGTTGTTGGCGGAGTTTGCCGGTGTCGTGGGTGCGATTTTCGTCTGCTACTGGTTCTTCGGCTGAACAAATATCCAAACTGTAGGAGTGAGCCTGCTCGCGATAGCTGGGTGACAGTCACTGATGATGGTGGCTTATAGACCGCTATCGCGAGCAGGCTCACTCCTACATGGATTGTGGTGAATCAGGGCTTTGGGGGAGCGAGTTTCTGGCCTTGCTCTACGGCCCAGGCGACTACTTTGGCGGTGAGACGATCACTGGCCTGACCAAACCCGGCGACCACCGCCGGCACCTGCACATCGTTCAATGGCTGACGCTCCTCAAACCGCCGACTGGCCAGAATCCGCTGGTCATAACCGCGCACCAGCAACGCATCAACCCGCACCACGACGCTGGCCTGCGTGCCCTGATACTCGGTCTGAAACGCCTGCAAACTCCCACCCAATTCCAGATCCGCCGCAAAGTTGCTGTCATCGGTACTCAGCAACGTCACCCTGCCATCACGCGCAAAGCCGTCGAGCAAACGATTACGCACCAGCACCGGTGCCGGATCGCTCCAGCGCGAGCCCTTGTAGCTGCTGATCACGTCACCCTGCGGAATCACCGCAATCGTCGGCCGGTTCAACGCTTCACTGGCCTGCAGCTTGTTCAACCGCAGCGACCACGACTGAGTCGCCGCCGAACGGGCCGAGGCGGGCGCCTGGGCAGTCGGCAGGCGATAGACATCCGACGGCTCGGACTCGGGCAGAATCGAACAGGCGCTGATCAAGGAAAAACCGGCAGCGAAGAGGGCGAGGCGAGTCAGCTTCATGGCGTGAATTCCTTGTTCTTGTCACGGCCCAGCAGGTAACCGCTGGGGTTGGCCTCAAGGCGTTGGGAAATGGCCCGCAGCGAGGTCAGCGTCTCACGCAGTTCGCGGATCGCCGGGGCCAGGCCATTGAGGCCCTGCATGCCGTTGTCGAGGGAGTTTTCGTTTTTGCTGAGCAAGGTGCTGATGGTGGTGGTGCTTTGTTCCAGCGACTTCATCGCCTGCTCGGCGCTGCCCAGTGCCTGTTTGCCCTGATCGTTGATCAAACCATTGGCGTTGCGCATCAGCAGCGAGGTCTGTTCAAGCATGCTGCCGGCCTGTTTGCCGACGGTCGCCAGTTGCTGCATGGCTTGTTTGATGTCGCCGCGCTGATCGTTGATGGTGCCGGTGGTTTGCTCCAGATGGGCGAGGGTCTTGCTCACACGCTCGACGTTCTCGGCAGAGAACATCTGATTGGCGTTCTGCAGCAGCGCGGTGATGCCGGTCATCAAATCGTTGGAGTCATTGAGCAAGCGCGAAATAGGCGAGGGCGATGCCACGATGGTCGGCAGATTACCGTCATGCCCACGCAGTTTCGGGCTCTCGGGCGTGCCGCCGCTGAGCTGGATGATCGACGTCCCCGTAATCCCGGCCAGCGCCAGTTTGGCCTGGGTGTCTTCCTTGACCGGTGTGTCACCGGCCAGGCGAATCCGCGCCAGCACCCGCCGCGGATCCTTTGGATCAAGGCGCAGGTTGATCACGTCGCCGACCTTGATCCCGCTGTACTGCACCGAGCTGCCCTTGGACAAACCGCTGACCGCTTCGCTGAAGACAATCTCGTAGTCCTTGAACTCGGTATCGACACTGGACTTGGCCAGGAACAGACCGAAGAGCAGGGCGCCTGCCACCACAATCACGGTGAACAGGCCGATCAACACATGATGCGCTCGGGTTTCCATGTCAGACCTCGTTGAGCAATTTGGCGGCGTCCAGCGCCGAGCGGCCGCGCGGGCCGTGGAAGTATTCGTGAATCCACGCGTCGTCGGTTTCCGAGACCACGTCGATGGGACCGGCGACCAAGACCTTTTTCTGCGCCAGCACCGCCACGCGGTCGGTGATGGTGTAGAGCGTGTCGAGGTCGTGGGTCACCAGAAACACACTGAGGCCGAGCGCATCGCGCAGGGTCAGGATCAATTGGTCGAACTGCGCCGCGCCAATCGGATCGAGGCCAGCGGTGGGTTCATCGAGAAACAGGATGTCCGGATCCAGCGCCAAGGCCCGGGCCAGAGCGGCGCGCTTGATCATTCCGCCGGACAGCGACGCCGGGTATTTGTCCGCTGCCGACAGCGGCAAACCGGCCAGCGCCAGCTTCACGGCGGCCAAGTGCTCGGCGTCGTTGCGGCTCAAGCCGGCGTGTTCGATGAGGGGCAGGGCGACGTTCTCGGTGACGGTCAGCGAGGAGAACAGCGCGCCTTTCTGGAACAACACACCGAAGCGTCGCTCGACCAGCGAGCGCTCATGCTCGGACAGGCTCGGCAGGTTCTTGCCGAACACTTTGACCATGCCTTCGCTGGGCCGGCGCAGACCGACAATGCTGCGCAACAGCACCGATTTGCCGCTGCCGGAGCCGCCGACCACGGCGAGGATTTCGCCCTTGTACAAATCCAGATCGAGGTTCTCGTGCACGCTCTGGCTGCCGAAGCGATTGCACAGGCCGCGGACTTCGATCACCGCCTCCGAGGGCGCGCGGGGTAGACGACTCACCAGCCCATCTCCATGAAGAACAGCGCGGCCACCGCATCGAGCACGATCACCACGAAAATCGATTGCACCACAGCGGAGGTGGTGTGGGCGCCGACCGACTCGGCACTGCCGCTGACCTTGAAGCCTTCCAGGCAACCAATCGCGGCGATGATGAAGGCAAAGATCGGCGCCTTCACCAAGCCTACGAGAAAGTGCTGAACGCCGATGTCCGACTGCAACAGCGTCAGGAACATCGCTGGCGAAATATCCAGCGACACCGCGCAAACCACGCCGCCACCGATGATCCCGCACAGCATGGCGAGAAACGTCAGCATCGGCAGCGCCACCAGCATCGCCAGTACCCGCGGCACGACCAGCAACTCCATCGGGTCGAGGCCGAGGGTGCGGATCGCGTCGATTTCTTCGTTGGCCTTCATCGAGCCGATCTGCGCGGTGAAGGCACTGGCGGTGCGCCCGGCCATCAGGATCGCTGTGAGCAGCACGCCGAATTCACGCAGGAACGAGAACCCGACCAGGTCCACGGTAAAAATCGTCGCGCCGAAACTGGCCAGTACCGTGGCGCCGAGAAACGCCACCACCGCGCCGACCAGAAAGGTCAGCAACGCCACGATCGGCGCGGCGTCGAGGCCGGTCTGTTCGATGTGCGCGATCATCGGCGTGATCCGCCAGCGCTTGGGCCGGAACAGGCTGCGCGCGATGGTTTCCATGATCAGGCCGACGAAGCCGAGCAATTGCAGGGTGTCTTGCCAGACGGTATCGACGGCGCGACCGATGCGCGTGAGCAATTGCACGCTGACGCTGATTTCCGGCTCTTTGATCGGCACGCAGAAATCGGTCATCGAGCAGTACACGGTTTGCAGCAGCGCGCGGTCGGCGGAGGTCAGGGTGCAATCGGGGTGTTCGGCGGATTGGCCGAGGCGTTCGGAGCCGAGCAGTTCGACCAGCAACGAAGCGCCAGCGGTGTCGAGGGCGCCGAGGCTGTTGAGGTCGATCGGGGTGTTGGCGTCGTATTGGCCGTGGAGCTTTTCGCTCAGTTGCTTGAGCTCGGCGTAATGGGCAAGCGTCCAGTCCCCCGTGACCCGCAGGCGGGCAGGGGTTATCGACGTGTCCAGTTGGGCATTTCCGCTGATCGAGCTGCTGGTCATAAGCTCCGTGCTTGTTCGGCCTTTATGCGAACTAACGTAATAGCACGAACCGGATTACTTTTCTTTGATCGCTGTGCTGTCCGTGACTTCGAAGCGCAGCACGCCGATCACCTGGCCATCCTCGGTCAGCACGCGCACCTGCCATTTGCCCGCCGGGTTGCCGGGGAAGTTCTGCTTGTGCGTCCACGCCCGGTAGCCTTCCTTGCGCCCGCCGTGGATGTCGAGGGCGATACGGTCGACCTCTTTGCCGTTGAATTGCCAGACGTGATAAATCCGCTCATCCAGCCCGCGCGGTGCATTGATCGCGGTGTAGGCGTAGAGGCCATCGCCACGAATCTGTTCGGCGCTGACCGTGTCGAGGCTGGCGCCGGGGGTGCGGTCCTGCATTTGCGTGCTGATCGCCACGTCGGTCATCCACAGCGTCGCCGGTGGCACCCACGAACGCAGCGCCCAACCCACGCCACCGATGCCGACCGTGATGCACAGGATCGCCAGGGCATTGCGCAGCGTGCGGATCGGGAAGATCGACGCCAGACTCGGGAACGACAACAGCACGGCAATGCCCAGCGCCCACTTGAAACTCTGCGCCGTGGTCAGGTGCATGATCACCGGCAACGCAGTGAGCAGGGCGGCGAACAGGGTCAGCGTGTGCAGCGCGAGAAACGCCCAGCGCCGTGGCGCCAGCCATTTGTAATAGAGCGGATCGACGATGGAAATCAGTGCCGCGACGCTGAGCAGGCCGGTGAAAAACAGCTGTCCGCTATTCCACGTCGTGGTGATGAAAAAGAACGGCAGGACGAAAAACAGGCTTTCCTGATGGATCATCTGCGTCGCGTAACGCAGCAACGGCTGGGGAATCTCGCGTTTGAAGATCCGAGTGAAAAGGCCGGTAAGGGTGTTTTCCAGCATCAGCCAGATCCAGCTTAGCAGCATGATCACGGTGATCCAGCTCGCCAGCCCTTGCTGACGATCGACCATGATGAAACTGCCGACCCCGGAGATGAACCCGCCAAGCGCAATGACCCCGGGATAGCGCTTCATCAGTTCGAGAATGCGCTGGATCAGGAGCTGTATTTTTGGCATTTGGGCGGTTCACGACTTGAGGGGAAAAAACCTCGACAGAGTAGCGCCCGCCGGGCGTTGTGGCGAGGCTGCCGGTCACTTATTCGGTGCATTTCAGGGCCTCAAAAGATCGCAGCCTTCGGCAACTCCTACATTTGGAACGCAATCCCCTGTAGGAGCTGCCGCAGGCTGCGATCTTTTGATCTTCAACCCCGCTTGCGGTGCAAACGCCAGCCGATCAGGACCAGCAACACCAGGCCCAAGCCACCCGCACTCAACCACAACACCTGATCATCACTGAGCAACGGCTTCTCGATCCGCAGATACCCCGGTTGCAGCAACAACTCGCGCATCGCCTTGTTCGCCGCTTCCAGCGTCACCCCTTGCAGCTCGCGCGCCGGATTGGCAAAGCGTCCGTCCTGGTAATCAGCGAGCGCGCTCCAGTAGTAATCCGCCATCGCGCTGTTGCCCTGCACCGCCCACGCCTGATGGGCGATCGAGGCCTGTTTGATCCGCGCAAAGGTGTCCGGGTCGAGACCGTTTTTCAGCAGGTCGGCCTTGAGGTCTTCCAGCACTTGAATGGCCTCGTCGACATCATCGCGATCGAGATCGGCATTCAGGCTCATAAAGCCGACACCGCCAAACACTTCACGCTCGGCCCATGGCCCGTAAGACAAGCCGTGGTTGAGGCGGATCTGTCGGTACAGCGCCCAGTCGAGGTAATCCTTGAGAATGTCGAAGGTCTGGTCGTACTGATCGTCGATCACCGGCTCCGGCACCAGCCAGTGCAGCTTGGCGCTGTCGCCGATAAAGCCACGGGTGAGGGTACGTTCATGGGCGGCACTGGTACGGATGTCCGGAAGCGGGCGGTGTTCGCTCGGCTCGACCGCTTCGAGTGCGCCCCAGGTGCGTTCCAGATAGGCCGGCAGCAGCTTGTCGAGTTCGCCGACGACGATCAGGGTCATGTTGTTCGGTGCGTACCAGGCCTTGCGAACTTTCTCCAGTTGTTCCTGAGTCAGGTGACCGACCTCGGCGCGCTGCGGGCATTTCAAGCCCAGTTCGACGGCGAGTTGATTGCTCGCGGTGTGGCCGAGATCCTGACGATCGAGAAAGCGTTGCAGCCGTGTGTAATGGCCGCCGTCCTCGCGCTCGACCACACGTTTGGCGGCGTTGATGGCGTTGTCGTCGATGCGCGTTTGCGTAAGCAGAGCGAGCAGCAGGTCGAGCACTTTGCGTTGGTTTTTCGCCGGGGCCTCGATGACAAACGTGGTGTCGGCATTGCTGGTGAACGCGTTCCAGTCACCGCCCAGCGCCTGCATGCGCTCCTCTAAACCACCTTCGCCGGTCGCATCGATGCCGCTGAAGAGCAGGTGTTCGAGCAGGTGCGGCAACTCCTTTTCGTCACAGTCGAAATCATCGAGGCCGACACCGACCACCAGCCGGATCGCCACGTGCCCGCGCTCGGTGCCGGGTTTGAGCATCAGTTGCAAACCGTTGGGCAGCGCATAGCCTTCGACCTGAAAACGATCCAGGGCAAAGGCGGGCAGGGAACCGAGCAACAGACAGGCGAACAACAGGCAACGCATAACAGGCTTCCGTACGGCTGATTTGGAGATCCGTGTCGTCAGTCAGGCCCCCATCGCGAGCAGGCTCACTCCTGCATTAGTGAGCCTGCTCGCGATAGCGGCCTGAAGGCTGAATCAATGTAACTGACTAAACCCAGCCCCAGACGTTCAAGGCGAATGCGTAATGTCGGCAATATCATCCGCCGCCAGCGCCCCGGTATCCGCCGTTTCCAGCACCACATACGCACTGCCGCAAAACAGCGAATTCAAGCGTTTCATGTCGGCAATCAACTCCAGGTGCAGCGAACTGGTCTCGATACTCTGCACGATCTTGCGTTGCAAACGGCTGACATGCGCATGGGCCAGACGCCGTTCCTGAGCGCGGAAACGGCGTTTCTCGCGCAGCAATTGCCGGGCACTTTCGCGGTCACCACTGAGGAACACCGAAAGGCCCAAACGCAGGTTGGAAATCAGTTGCTGCTGCAATCCGGCCAGATCCTCCAGACCTTCTTCGGAAAACGAACGCCGCTGCGAGGTCTTCTGCTGCTGGATCTTGCGCAGCATGCGTTCGATCAGGTCGGCGGCCAGTTTCAGGTTGATTGAAAGCTCGATGATCTCGGCCCAGCGTCGACTGTCCTGCTCGCCGAGGTCTTCGCGGGGCATCTGCGCCAGGTACAACTTGATCGCGCTGTAGAGCGCTTCGACGTCGTCGGTCAATCGGCGCATTTCCTGGGTGACGGCGGTCTGCTTGCCGCGCAACACATCGAGGGTCGCGTCGAGCATGTTGTCGAGCAGATCGCCCATGCGCAGGGTTTCCCGCGCGGCGTTGGCCAGCGCCAGGCTCGGTGTAACCAGCGCCGTCGCGTCGAGATGGCGCGGTTTGGCGGTGCCGTTGACCTCCGGCCGCTCTGGCAGCAGCCAGGCGCAGAGGCGTGCCATCGGCCCGACGCTTGGCAGCAGAATCAGGCAGCGCGCGGTGTTGTAGAGCAGGTGGAAGCCGATGACCATTTCCTGCGGGCTGAAATCGAGGCTGTCGATCCAGTGCACCAGCGGATCGAGCACCGGGATGATCAGCAGCAGACCGATCAGCTTGTACAACAGACTGCCCAACGCCACTTGCCGCCCGGCGGCGTTCTGCATGCTGGTGCTCATGAACGCGAGAATGCCGCTGCCGATGTTGGCGCCGATCACCAGACCGATCGCCACTGGCAGGCTGATCACACTGGCCCCGGCCAAGGTCGCCGTGAGCAGTACGGCGGCGAGACTGGAGTAGGAAATCATCGCGAACAACGCGCCGACCAGGGCGTCGAGGAGAATGTCACCGGTCAACGAAGCGAAAATCACCTTCACCCCTTGCGCGTGGGTGATTGGCGCAGCAGCCTCAACGATCAATTGCAGCGCGAGAATGATCAGCCCGAGGCCGATCGACACCCGGCCCATTTGCCCGAGCCGCGTCTGTTTGCGCGACAGAAAGAAAATCACCCCGAGAAAGATCAGCAGCGGCGACAGCCATGACAGGTCAAACGTCAGCACCCGCGCCATCAGCGCGGTACCGACGTCGGCGCCGAGCATGGTCGCCAGCGCCGGGGTCAGCGCCATCAGACCCTGACCCACGAAGGAGGTGACGAGCATGGCCGTGGCATTGCTGCTCTGCACCATGGCGGTAACGACAATGCCGGCAACGAACGCGAGCCAGCGCTTGGACATGTTCTGGCCAATCACATGGCGCAGGTTGGTGCCATACACCCGCAGGATGCCGGTTCTGACGATGTGCGTGCCCCAGATCAGCAGGGCGACGGCGGAAAGCAGATTGAGCAGGGTGAGCATGCAGACCCCCTGTAATAGCAGTGCCTCAGAGAGGCAAGTTGACGGTACCGCGCGGTTTCTACGTTTTTGATACTTAAGCTGTAGTTGGCTAACGGTCTGGGCGCCAGCATTGCACAGCTAAAGTGTCGATTGAAACAAAAGTGTCATGAAAAGCGCTTCATACACTCACCGGAATCCACCACAAACAAATGTAGGAGTGAGCCTGCTCGCGATAGGGCCATCAGCCTCAACATTGATGTTGACTGAAAGACCGCTATCGCGAGC
>NZ_AKJR01000134.1:0-9613 GCF_000282235.1 Pseudomonas sp. GM24
GCTCCCACAGGGTTTTGTGTGGTTCACAGAATTCGAATACAACTCGGACACTGTGGGAGCTGGCTTGCCAGCGATGGGGCCAGTAGCACCAGCAAATTCTTACAGGCAAATCCTCAATTTCTGCAGTGCAATAAACACCCTTTAACCCCGTTGTTTAAAGACACTCTGTGTTACGGCTCCCTGGCCTACAAATCCTTGCGCCGCTGCCTACGCATGCACCAGAATCCGCCGGCTTGTGCGCCTTGGGCATGCTGCGTAACTTGATTCCGTCACTGATTTCCAGTGATCGGGTTTAGCAGCCCGTGGTTAATCTAAGGGTGCACATACATCATCGTCAGGCTCAGCGCCTGCATTCGATGGCGGCTGTGCGCAGGGCGCTTCGGCGCGCCGGCTTCCTTAGGTTCCCCGGTCTGCTAACCTGCGTTCAGCTGCCACCCCTTCTTTTAGCAGAGAAGCGGTTCCAGCTTTATTTCGGAACCTGAAGATGATTAAACCTACGCCTAACCCCCCGCTCACAGATCCCGCATCCCCCTACGAATCCCCCGACTCGAAGAAATTCCACGAAGCCGCCGAACGCGCCCTCGACCATTACCTCAGCCCGACCAACGCCGACCTGATGGCCACGCCCTACACACCGAACACGCTGTACATGGCCAACCCCAACGCCGACACCGAATCCCTGCTGGCTGACGCTAGCGAAACCCTTGGCTCGGCCACGGTGATGCTCAACAACCATGCGGCAATGGTCGAAGGTACGCATCGCAAGACTGTGCAAGGTATTGCGCAGGTAGTGATGGTGGCGGAGATGGCTGTTAACCGTTTGTTGGATAGGTTGGTGCCGACGGAGTGACTTAAAAGCTGACCCTCACCCCAGCCCTCTCCCGTAGGGAGAGGGGGCCGACCGTGGGATGCTCACAAGTTACGCCGACCTGAAAATACTGCTGTGAATCCATAATCGACTCGGTGTGGCAGGTCGATGTATGGCGCCAGACACCTCGGTCAGTCCCCTCTCCCTCCGGGAGAGGGTTAGGGTGAGGGCGGCTCTTGATCGTTACCCTGAGCGTAACGATTCACCACCGCGCTTGATTGATGCCCCCACCCCACACGCCTACCTTAGCTCCACGACAGCGAACCCCGTGGAGTGAGCATGACAACAACAATTTCCCCCGACTCGCGCTGGACGCGGCGGCGCGATGAGAAGCAGCGCCGCCTCGACAAGGTGCGCGGGCTGGCCGACGGTGTGGTGTTGCCCACCGACAAGATCGTCGCCGCGCTCGAAGCGCTGATTCATCCCGGTGACCGTGTGGTGCTGGAGGGCAACAACCAGAAGCAGGCGGATTTCCTCTCGCGCTCGCTGGCCAAAGCCGACCCGGAAAAGCTCCACGACCTGCACATGATCATGCCCAGCGTCGGCCGCTCCGAGCATCTCGATCTGTTCGAGCGCGGCATCGCCCGCAAGCTGGATTTCTCCTTCGCCGGCACCCAGAGCTTGCGCATCAGCCAGTTGCTGGAAGACGGCTTGCTGGAAGTCGGCGCGATCCACACTTACATCGAACTCTACGCGCGGCTGGTGGTGGACCTGATCCCCAACGTCGTGCTCTCGGCCGGTTTCATGGCCGACCGCGCCGGCAACATCTACACCGGCCCAAGCACCGAAGACACCCCGGCGCTGATCGAGCCGGCGGCGTTCAGCGACGGCATCGTCATCGTCCAGGTCAACCAGTTGGTCGACGACGTCAGCGAACTGCCGCGCGTCGACATCCCGGCTTCATGGGTCGATTTCGTCGTGGTGGCGGACAAGCCGTTCTACATCGAACCGCTGTTCACCCGTGACCCGCGCCACATCAAGCCTGTGCACGTGCTGATGGCGATGATGGCGATCCGCGGCATCTACGAAAAACACAACGTGCAGTCGCTCAACCACGGCATCGGCTTCAACACCGCCGCCATCGAATTGATCCTGCCGACCTACGGCGAATCCCTCGGCCTCAAGGGCAAGATCTGCCGCAACTGGACGCTGAATCCGCATCCGACGCTGATCCCGGCGATCGAGAGCGGCTGGGTCGAAAGCGTGCATTGCTTCGGCACCGAACTGGGCATGGAAAACTACATCGCCGCGCGGCCCGACGTGTTCTTCACCGGTCGCGACGGCTCGCTGCGTTCCAACCGAATGTTCTGCCAACTCGCCGGGCAATACGCCGTGGATCTGTTTATCGGCGCGACGTTGCAGGTCGATGGCGATGGCCATTCCTCGACCGTGACCCGTGGCCGCCTCGCCGGTTTCGGTGGCGCGCCGAACATGGGCCACGACCCGCGCGGTCGCCGTCACGGCACCCCTGCATGGCTGGACATGCGCCACGACGACTCGCAGCAACCGATGCTCGAACGCGGCAAAAAACTCGTGGTGCAGATGGTTGAGACCTTCCAGGAGGGCGGCAAACCGACCTTCGTCGAAACCCTCGACGCGGTCGAGGTGGCGAAGAAAAGCGGCATGCCGCTGGCGCCGATCATGATTTACGGCGACGACGTCACCCACTTGCTCACCGAAGAAGGCATCGCCTACCTGTACAAGGCGCGCTCGCTGGAAGAACGCCAGGCGATGATCGCTGCGGTCGCCGGCGTCACCGCCATCGGCCTGCGCCACAACCCGAAAGACACCGAACGCATGCGCCGCGAAGGCCTGATCGCCTTGCCCGAAGACCTCGGTATCCGCCGCACCGACGCCACTCGCGAATTGCTCGCGGCGAAGAGCGTGGCCGATCTGGTCGAGTGGTCTGGCGGCTTGTACAACCCGCCCGCCAAATTCAGGAGCTGGTAATGCACGCATTTAACCTGCAAGCGAAACCGCTGTCCCAGGCTGATCGATTGGCTGATCTGGCGGTGGACGCGCTGATCGACGAAGCCGATCTGTCGCCGAAACCGGCGCTGGTCGACCGTCGCGGCAATGGCGCGCACACCGATCTGCACTTGGGTCTGATGCACGCGTCGGCATTGTCGTTGTGGCCGGCTTTCAAAGAGATGGCTGAAGCAGCGGTTGAAATCGGTGAAGTCGATTCCTTGCGCGAAGCGATTGGCCGCATCGGTCGTGAAGGCGAGCAAGCCATGCTCACGACCACCAACGGCGTGAACACTCATCGCGGTGCCATTTGGGCGCTGGGATTGCTGGTGACTGCCGCAGCACTGGAACCGCAATCTTCCAGCGCCAACGCGGTATCTCTGCGCGCCGCGCGCCTTGCCTTACTAGATGACCGCTACGCACCAAAACCACTGAGCCACGGCGCCCAAGTCGCCCTGCGTTACGGCGCCCGTGGCGCTCGTGAAGAAGCGCAACTCGGCTTCCCTTCGGTGCTGCAACGCGGTCTGCCACAACTCAAACGCAGCCGCGCCAACGGCCACGGCGAACAGAACGCCCGGCTCGACGCCTTGCTCGCGATCATGACTGACCTGGCCGACACCTGCGTGCTCTACCGCGCCGGTGAAGAGGGCCTGCACGCCATGCAGTCCGGCGCGCAAGCGGTGCTCGACGCCGGTGGCAGCGCCAGCCTCAGCGGTCGTCGTCGCCTGCACGAACTCGATCAACAACTCATCGCATTGAATGCCTCGCCCGGTGGCGCCGCCGACTTGCTCGCCGCCACGCTGCTGCTCGACCGTATCGAGCGCGACGGCATCCTTCAGGGAGCGTTTTGATGGAAACCCTATCGTTTGAATTCCCCGCTGGGCAGCCGCCGCGCGGTCGTGCGCTGGTCGGTTGTGTCGGCTCGGGTGATCTGGAAGTGCTGATCGAACCGGGCCTGGCCGGCAAGCTGACGATCAATGTGCAGACCTCGGTCAACGGCGCGCAACTGCGCTGGCAGCACCTGTTTGCGCGGATGTTCGACGGCACCACGCCGCCGGCGATGGCCATCGATATCCACGATTTCGGCGCGACGCCGGGGGTGGTGCGCTTGCGACTGGAACAAGGTTTCGAGGAGATCGGCCATGACTGACAGCGCAGCGTTGCTCAACAAACACAGCTTCGTCGAACTCGGCGCGCGGCAACGGGCGCAAGCCCTGCTCGATGCCGGCAGTTTTCGCGAACTGCTCGACCCGTTTCAACGCGTCATGTCGCCGTGGCTCGAACTTCAGGGCGTGGTGCCGCAGGCCGATGACGGTGTGGTGATTGCCAAGGGCAGCCTCGACGGTTTGCCGGTGGTGATCGCCGCGATTGAAGGCGCGTTTCAGGGCGGCAGCCTCGGCGAAGTCGGCGGGGCGAAGATTGCCGGCGCGCTGGAACTGGCGGCGGAAGACAACCGCAAAGGCATTCCGACGCGCGCGGTGTTGCTGCTGGAAACCGGTGGCGTGCGCTTGCAGGAAGCCAATCTCGGGTTGGCGGCCATTGCCGATATTCATGCGGCGATTGTCGATTTGCAGCAGTACCAACCGGTGGTCGGTGTGGTTGCGGGCAGCGTCGGTTGCTTCGGTGGTATGTCGATTGCGGCGGCGTTGTGCAGTTATTTGCTGGTGACTCAGGAAGCACGCCTCGGCTTGAATGGCCCGCAGGTGATCGAGCAGGAAGCCGGGATTGAGGAATACGACTCCCGCGACCGGCCTTTCATTTGGAGCCTGACCGGCGGCGAGCAGCGTTTCGCCAGTGGTCTGGTCGATCGTTATGTCGCCGATGACGTGGCGAAGATTCGGCAGCAGGTCGGCGAATTGCTCCAGCAAGGTTTGCCTAAGCGATCTCGCAGCCAGCGCGCCGAATGGTTTTTGCAACGTCTCGGCAGTCTGAACACTGACCCGCAAATCGAACCGTCGGTGGTTCGCGATCTGTATCAAGGAGAGCGCTCATGAGCGGTTATTCGCTGCGCGGTTTGCACTGGTTCGACGCCTTGAGCGCGGGCGCTAAAAGTGTCGAAGGGCTGCCGCCATCGTTGAAGGTTGCCGACGCTGAGCTGGGGCGTTTTATCGCTGTGGTCGCTGATCCGGACAATCGTTTCCCGCGTGCTCGTAATGGCGAAGTCGGCTTGCTTGAAGGCTGGGGGCTGGCCAAGGCTGTGGATGACGCGATCACTGCTGATCGTGCCAAGACGCAGAAGCGCCCGATCATCGCCATCGTCGATGTGCCGAGCCAGGCTTATGGTCGGCGCGAAGAAGCGCTCGGCATTCATCAGGCACTGGCGGGTGCGGCGGACAGTTATGCCCGTGCGCGTCTGGCTGGGCATCCGGTGATTGCGTTGTTGGTCGGTAAAGCGATGTCCGGGGCGTTTCTCGCGCATGGTTATCAGGCCAATCGTTTGATCGCGCTGCGTGATCCGGGCGTGATGGTGCATGCGATGGGCAAGGCGTCGGCGGCGCGGGTGACGTTGCGCAGTGTTGAAGAACTGGAAGCGTTGGCCGCCAGTGTGCCGCCGATGGCTTATGACATCGACAGTTATGCGAGCCTCGGATTGCTCTGGGAAACCCTCTCGGTGCAGCAGATTGAGCAGCCAACCGCAGAGGATCTGGCGCGGGTGAACGAGTGCCTGAAGCAAGCCATCAGCGATATCTCCAGCGCTGATCTGAGCAATCGTCTCGGCGCGAAAAATCGTGCTGCTTCCAGCCGTGTTCGCGAACTGTTGAGGGCGCAGTGGTGAGCACGCCTCTGGCCCACGATCTGCTCTGGGGCATGACCCCGGCGCAGTTGCCGGCGGATGCGCCGTTGTGGGCAGTCGAGTCGCTGGCTGCCGGGCAACCGGTGGTGGTACGCCGCGCGTTCAGCGAAGAAGGTTTGGTCGCGGTCGGCGTGCGCGGTGTATTGCGCGAGCAGCGGTTGGCGGCGTTTATGGCGGTTGATTCGATTGCCTGTCGGGTCAGCCCCGAAGCGCTGTGTCACGTCGACTGCGAGCGAGATCTGCCGGTCATGCAGGCACTCAAACAACTGCGGCCAATGCTCGACGATTGCGGTTGGATCTGGGGTGTCAGCGGCAGTGTTGGGTTTGAATTGGCCAGTGGTTTTACCTCGATGCACGCGGCCAGTGATCTCGATCTGATTCTGCGTACACCGCAGCTGATCACGCGTAATCAGGCTCGTAAATTCGTAGAGATTTTTGATCAAGCCGAGTGCCGGATCGACATGCAGTTGCAGACGCCGTTCGGTGCTGTGGCATTGCGTGAATGGGCCAGCGGATCTGCGCGCGTGCTGCTGAAAAATGCCCATCAGGCTTGCCTGGTGATCGATCCATGGAACCCGCAGGAGCAGGCAGCGTGAGCAGTCTGCTGGTGTTCCCCGGCCAAGGTGCGCAGCAAGCGGGCATGCTTCAGCGTTTGCCTCGGGAATCGTTGGTCGAGGCCAGTGATGTGCTTGGTGAAGATGTTTTGTTGCTGGATTCCAGCGATGCGTTGCGCACGACAAGGGCGGTTCAGCTGTGCCTGCTGATCGCCGGCGTCGCTGCTTCGCGGCAGTTGTTGCAGGACGGACTGACGGCGGATTACGTCGCCGGCCTGTCCATCGGCGCTTACCCGGCAGCAGTGGTTGCGGGGGCGTTGAGCTTCAGCGATGCGTTGCATCTGGTCAGCCTGCGCGGCGAACTGATGCAACAGGCTTATCCACAGGGCTACGGCATGACCGCGATCATCGGCCTGCAATTATCCACAGTCGAAACGCTGCTGGCGCAGGTGCACAGCGAGGATGCGCCGGTGTATCTGGCCAACATCAACGCCGACAATCAGGTGGTGATTGCCGGCAGTGACAAGGCCATGCAAGCGGTGGCCGAACTGGCGCGCAGTCGTGGCGCCGGTCTGGCGAAACGTCTGGCGGTAAGCGTGCCGTCGCACTGCCCACTGCTCGGCGAACCGGCGCAAACCCTCGCCGAAGCCTTCGCCAAGGTCGAACTGAAAACCCCGAAAGTCACTTACTTGAGTGGCAGTCGCGCGCGTCCGGTGATCAAACCTGAAGCCCTGCGCGACGACCTCGCCTTCAACATGTGTCGCGTGGTGGACTGGCGCGGCACCGTGCAAAGCGCCTACGAGCGCGGCGTACGTTTACAGATCGAACTGCCCCCCGGTGCGGTACTGACCGGGCTGGCGCGCCGGGTGTTCGAGCAAGGCACGGTCACTGCCTTCGACAGTGCGCGTCTCGACACCTTGCAGGCGCTGTTGCGTGAGGAGGGTGGCCGCCAACTCTAAAACCGCCGACTCAAGCTTCGAACAACAAAAACAACATTCGACGATGCACTTTGAGGACTACAACAATGATTATTTACGGTGTGGCGCTGCTCGCGATCTGTACGCTGGCAGGGGTGATCATGGGTGACATGCTCGGCGTGTTGTTGGGCGTCAAATCCAATGTCGGCGGGGTCGGCATCGCCATGATCCTGCTGATCTGCGCGCGGTTGTGGATGCACAAGCGCGGCGGCATGACCAAGGAATGCGAGATGGGCGTCGGCTTCTGGGGTGCGATGTACATTCCGGTGGTGGTCGCGATGGCCGCGCAACAGAACGTTGTCACTGCGCTGCATGGTGGCCCGGTGGCGGTGCTGGCGGCGATTGGTTCGGTGGTGGTTTGTGGCTGCACGATTGCCTTGATCAGCCGCACGCATAAAGGCGAGCCATTGCCTGATGAACCGGCGGAAATCTCCCCGGTCGGCACGCCAGTAGGAGGCCGCTGATATGTGGGATCTCATCGAGAAAGGTCTGGAACACAATGGGCTGGTCACTGCATTCGCTTTTGTCGGCGTGATCATGTGGGTGTCGGTGGTTCTGTCCAAACGCCTGACGTTCGGCCGCATTCACGGTTCGGCGATTGCCATTGTTATTGGTCTGGTACTGGCCTGGGTCGGCGGCACCATGACCGGCGGGCAGAAGGGGCTGGCGGATCTGACGTTGTTCTCGGGTATCGGCCTGATGGGCGGGGCGATGCTGCGTGATTTTGCGATTGTTGCCACAGCGTTTGAAGTGCAGGCGACCGAGGCGAAGAAGGCTGGGTTGATTGGTGTGATTGCGCTGCTGCTGGGCACGATTTTGCCGTTCATTGTCGGCGCGTGCATGGCCTGGGCGTTCGGTTATCGCGATGCGGTGAGCATGACCACCATCGGCGCCGGGGCGGTGACTTACATCGTCGGGCCGGTGACTGGCGCGGCGATTGGCGCGACCTCGGATGTGATGGCGCTGTCGATTGCCACCGGGTTGATCAAGGCGATTCTGGTGATGGTCGGCACGCCGGTCGCGGCGCGCTGGATGGGCCTGGATAACCCGCGTTCGGCGATGGTGTTTGGCGGGTTGGCCGGGACTGTCAGCGGCGTTACAGCTGGGTTGGCGGCGACGGATCGGCGGTTGGTGCCTTATGGGGCGCTGACGGCGACGTTCCACACCGGGCTTGGCTGCTTGCTGGGGCCGTCGCTGTTGTTCTTCATTGTTCGCGGGATTGTGGGCTGAAGATCAAAAGCCCCTCACCCTAGCCCTCTCCCGGAGGGAGAGGGGACTGACCGCGTTGTTTTGGCGTTATACATCGACCTGAAATTTCTGAGTGGAACTCAGGCCTTGAAACCCTGGATATCTGCTCCCTTTCCCCCTCTACCCCTTGGGGGAGGGGGCTGGGGTGAGGGGGTAGCTCTTGATCTTGATCTAAATCCCAGCCTGGCGATTGGCATACATCCGACACTCCGCCAACAACGCCAGCAAATTCGGATCCCTCTCCTTGGCCTTCAAAAACACCACACCAATGTGCTGCTGCAACCGGTACTTCTCCTGCAACGGAATCAGCTTCACCCGGTTTTCATACACCGCCGCAATCCGCCCCGGCAGCAACGCATAACCCACCCCCGAGCTGACCATGCTCAACAGCGTGAAAATGTCATTCACCTGCATCGCCACCTTCGGTTCGAACCCCGCCTGCTTGAACACCCGCACACCATCCTGATGGGTCGCAAAACCCTGAGTCAGGGTGATGAAGGTTTCATCGCGCACTTCAGCCAGATCCACTTCACTGCGCTGGGCGAACTTTGAATCTGCCGGCGTGGCGAGGAAAATGTCATCGGAAAACAGGGGGATCTGCTCACAGTCCGGGTCGTTGATGCTGTCGTCCAGCGACACCAGAATCGCGTCAACTTCCATGTTTTTCAGCTTGTAGAGCAGGTCGATGTTCGAACCGAGGATCAGGTCGATGTTGAGCTCGCTGCGACGAATCTTCAGGCCCATGATCAATTGCGGTACGGTTTTCACTGTCAGCGAATAGAGCGAGCCGAGTTTGAAGCGTTCGGCGGAGAACCCGGCCGCTTCGCGGGTCAGGCGCACGCTTTCGACGACGTCGTTGATCAGCTTCTGTGCGCGTTCTTCGAGGACGTAAGCACTTTCCAGCGGTGTCAGGTTGCGGCCTTCGTGTTTGAACAGCGGACAGCGCAGGGCGCTTTCCAGCGAATGAATAGCGCGGTGCACGCTGACGTTGCTGGTCTGCAACTCGGCGGCAGCGCGGGCGAGGTTGCCGGTGCGCATGAAAGCGAGGAACACCTCGAGTTTTTTCAGGGTCAATTCTTCGTCGATCAGCATGGCGCGGACTCTTTTTGGAATGCGTCGATTGTGCCTTGAAGATCAAAAGATCGCAGCCTTCGGCAGCTCCTGCATTGGAATGCGTTCGAAGGTAGGAGCTGCCGAAGGCTGC
>NZ_AKJR01000135.1:0-5285 GCF_000282235.1 Pseudomonas sp. GM24
GCCTGCGGCAGCTCCTACACGGCGATAGGCATTTTCCTGTAGGAGCTGCCGAAGGCTGCGATCTTTTGATCTTCAATACAAATCGACGGGGTCGACATCCAGCGACCAGCGCACCGCGCGCCCGCTCGGCATCTGCTCCAGCGCCAGTAGCCAACTGGCCAGCAACCGATGCAACGGTGCCCGCGCTGTCGCCTGCAACAACAACTGCGCGCGATAACGTCCGGCGCGGCGTTCCATCGGCGCCGGCACCGGCCCGAGCAGTTCTATGCCGGTCAAATTTTGCTCAGCCAGCAAACGCTCGGCCTCGCTGCACGCCTCATCGAGAAAGCCCTCCGCCTGCCCCGGCTTGTGCGCTTCGGCACGCAACAACGCCAGATGCGCAAACGGCGGCAGGCCGGCGGCGCGACGCTCGCTCAGAGCCTGTTCGGCGAAGGCGAAATAACCCTGTTCGGTAAGTTGTACTAATAAAGGATGGTCGGCGAGGTGGGTCTGGATGATCACCTTGCCCGGCTCTTCGGCTCGCCCGGCACGGCCGGCGACTTGCACGATCAACTGCGCCATCCGTTCGCTGGCGCGGAAGTCGCCGGAGAACAGGCCGCCGTCAGCATCCAGAATCGACACCAGCGTCACCCGTGGAAAATGGTGCCCCTTGGCCAACATCTGCGTGCCGACCAGGATGCACGGCTGACCTTTCTGAATCGTCGCGAACAGTTGATTCATCGCGTCCTTGCGCGACGTGCTGTCACGGTCGACGCGCAGTACCGGGTAATCGGGAAACAGAATCGCCAGACGTTCCTCGGCACGCTCGGTGCCGGCGCCGACCGGGCGCAGATCGACCTTGTTGCACTTCGGGCACTGGCGCGGGGTGCGTTCGACGTAGCCACAGTGGTGGCAGCGCAGTTCGCCGTAGCGTTGGTGCACGGTCATCCGCGCATCGCAACGCGAACACTCGGACATCCAGCCGCAGTCGTGGCAGAGCAGCGTCGGCGCGAAACCGCGACGGTTGAGGAACACCAGTACTTGTTGGCCGTTGGCGAGCGTCTGGCCGATGGCTTGCTGCATCGGCCCGGAAATACCGCTGTCCAGTGGACGGCTTTTTACATCCAGACGCAGGAAACGCGGCTGCTTGGCGCCGCCGGCACGTTCATTCAGGCGTAGGAGACCGTAACGGCCGGTGTAGGCGTTGTGCAGACTTTCCAGCGATGGCGTGGCTGAACCGAGCACGATCGGGATGTTTTCCTGCCGTGCGCGCACCAGCGCCAGATCGCGGGCGTGGTAACGCAAACCTTCCTGCTGTTTATAAGAGCCGTCGTGCTCTTCGTCGATGATGATCAGCCCGGGGTTTTTCATCGGCGTGAACAGCGCCGAACGCGTGCCGATAATAATGTCGGCCTCGCCATCGCGCGCTGCGAGCCAGGCTTCGAGGCGCTCGCGGTCATTGACTGCCGAGTGCAGCAGGGCGATGCGCGCATTGAAACGCTGCTCGAAGCGCGCCAGGGTCTGCGGGCCGAGGTTGATCTCCGGGATCAGCACCAGCGCCTGTTTGCCGGCTTCGAGGGTTTCACGGATCAGTTGCAAATAGACTTCGGTCTTGCCGCTGCCGGTGACCCCGGCGAGCAGAAAGGCGTGATAACTGTCGAAACCGGCGCGAATTGCTTCATACGCGGCGCGCTGCTCGGTGTTCAGCGGCAATTCCGGTTGCGCCAGCCAATGCTCATGGCGCACGCCGGGTGCATGGCGGCGGATTTCCACTTGCACCAGATTTTTCGCCAGCAATAGATCGAGGCTGTCCTTGCTCAGCATCAGTTTGCTCAGCAACTGATGGGCGACGCCATGTGGATGCTGGGCCAGCGTCGCCAGTGCTTCACGCTGGCGCGGGGCGCGGGCAATGCGCGGATCATCAAGGCTGGCGCCAGGCACGATCGACCAGAAACGTTCCTGCCGGGCCTCGGCCAGCTCACCCTGGCGCAGCAGTACCGGCAGTGCCCAGCTCAGGGTGTCGCCGAGGCTGTGCTGATAATACTGTGATGTCCACAGGCACAGCTTGAACAGCGCCGGTGGCAGCGGCGCGGTGGCATCGAGCAGGGCCAGCGCCGGTTTGAGTTTCTCCACCGGCACTTCGCTGGTGTCGGTGACCTCGACCAGAATCCCGATCATCTCGCGCCGACCGAACGGCACCCGCAAGCGCATGCCCGGCTGCAATTGCTCGCGCAGCACGCCGGCCGGCGCCCGGTAATCGAACAGGCGGCGCAAGGGCGAAGGCAGGGCGAGGCGCAGAATGGCATCGGGCACGCGGGGGGATCTCGATCAACAGGCGATTAAAAGGACTGCGTACATAACCTGTGGGAGCGAGCCTGCTCGCGAAAGCAGTGTGTCAGGCGACGAAGATGCTGGCAGATAGATCGTCTTCGCGAGCAGGCTCGCTCCCACAGCGGTAGTGCAATGGGCCGGGAGCCTAGCAGACGGTCGGTCTCGGTGACAGCTTGCGTGTTTGAAAAGGTCTGGTAGAATCCGCGGCCTAATTACGTGCGGTATTCAACAATAGTGTTGGGTGGCGGCACGCTAGCTGAGGAAGACACCATGAAAGCTGATATTCACCCGAATTACCCAGTCATCGCTGTTACCTGCAGCTGTGGCAACAAGTTCGAAACCCGTTCGACTTTCGGCAAAGCTCTGCCAATCGACGTGTGCAACGAATGCCACCCGTTCTACACCGGTAAGCAGAAGACTCTGGACACCGGTGGTCGCGTTCAGAAGTTCGCAGACCGTTTCGGTGCTTTCGGCAAGAAACCTGCTGCTGCAGAGTAAGGTTGAAGGGCCCGGTGGGCTTTTCCTCGTTGCTGAAAAAGGCGTCCCTCGCGGGCGCCTTTTTTGTGTCCGCGATTTGGCTGTCCGGCGCGCAAGCCTATTGCCCGGCGCCGACTGGATTGACCAGCGTTACGGTGCAGCGCGTGGTCGATGGCGACACCTTGCGTTTGAGCGACGGCCGCAGCGTGCGGATGATCGGCCTCAACACGCCTGAGCTGGGCAAGCAGGGCCGCAGCGATGAACCTTTCGCGGTGGCGGCACGCAAGCGCCTGCAAGCGCTGGTCGATGCCAGCGGCGGACGTGTCGGCTTGCTCCCCGGCACGCAAGCCAAAGACCACTATGGGCGTACGCTCGCGCATATTTACAGTGCCAGCGGCGCCAATCTCGAAGCGCAAATGCTCGCCGATGGCCTCGGTTATCAGGTCGCCGTTGCGCCGAATGTCGATCTTGTTGCCTGTCAGCAAGCCGCCGAACGCAGTGCGCGAAAGGCCGGGCTGGGCCTCTGGCGGCAGTCACCTGTACTGAAAGCGGCGCAGATTCAACGCTTGGGTTTCGCCGTGATCAGTGGGCGTGTGAGCAAGGTTCAGCGCAATCGCGGTGGAATTTGGATCGAGTTGCAGGACGCGCTTGTGTTGCGCGTTGCACCCAATCTGGTCGGACAATTCGACAATGCCCGTTTGCTGGCGCTCAAAGGCAAGCAAATTGAGGCTCGCGGCTGGATCGTCGATCGTTCGCGGCGCGCTGGGCTGCAATCCGGTCAGTCACGTTGGTTGCTTCCGCTGACGGATCCTTCAATGTTGCAAACGCCGCACTGAAGAAAAATTGTAGACATTTTTTCTGTCGATTGTGAACAGTCAAGCCCTTGTGCGCCGTGGCTCTTGGCCCAAAGTCGTAGGGCAGGGCGCTTGACAGGGGTGACCGCTCAGTCTTGTGGGGACTTTGCGAGGCGCGTATCCTCGCTGACCAGTCTGTCCAACAGTAAAAAGCGGAATGCCAAAATGTCTGATCTGAAAACTGCCGCTCTCGAATATCATGCCAATCCTCGTCCAGGGAAGCTGAGTGTCGAGCTCACCAAGGCCACTGCTACCGCTCGCGACTTGTCGCTGGCCTACAGCCCCGGCGTAGCTGAACCAGTGCGTGAGATCGCTCGCGATCCTGAACTGGCCTACAAATACACCGGCAAGGGCAACCTGGTTGCAGTCATTTCCGATGGCACCGCGATTCTCGGCCTGGGCAACCTCGGCCCATTGGCTTCCAAGCCAGTGATGGAAGGTAAAGGCGTACTGTTCAAGCGCTTCGCCGGCATCGACGTTTTCGACATCGAAGTCGACTCCGAAAGCCCGCAAGCCTTCATCGACACCGTAAAACGCATCTCCATCACCTTCGGTGGCATCAACCTGGAAGACATCAAGGCGCCAGAGTGCTTTGAGATCGAACGTGCTCTGATCGAGCAGTGCGACATTCCGGTATTCCACGATGACCAGCACGGCACCGCGATCGTGACCGCTGCGGGCATGATCAACGCTCTGGAAATCGCTGGCAAAACCCTGCCGGACGCGAAAATCGTCTGCCTGGGCGCCGGTGCTGCCGCCATCTCCTGCATGAAACTGCTGGTGAGCATGGGCGCACGCATCGAAAACATCTTCATGGTTGATCGTACCGGCGTGATCCACTCCGGCCGTGACGACCTGAACCAGTACAAAGCCGTGTTCGCTCACGCCACCGACAAGCGCACCCTGGCTGACGCACTGGCAGGCGCTGACGTGTTCGTCGGTCTGTCCGGCCCGAACCTGCTGAGCGCTGAAGGCCTGCTGTCGATGGCGGCCAACCCGATCGTGTTCGCCTGCTCGAACCCGGATCCGGAAATCTCCCCGGAGCTGGCGCACGCCACCCGTAGCGACGTGATCATGGCCACCGGCCGTTCGGACTACCCGAACCAGGTCAACAACGTACTGGGCTTCCCGTTCATCTTCCGTGGTGCCCTGGACGTTCGCGCCAAGCGCATCAACGAAGAAATGAAAGTGGCTGCGGCCAACGCCCTGCGTGAACTGGCCAAGCTGCCGGTTCCACAGGACGTGTGCGATGCCTACGGCGGTGCTCCGCTGGAATTCGGCCGTGAGTACATCATTCCGAAGCCAATGGACAAGCGCCTGATCACCCTGATCTCCGACGCTGTGGCCAAAGCTGCGATCGAGACCGGTGTGGCGACCCTGCCGTATCCGAAGAACTACCCGCTGAAAAGCGTGGATGACGTGTTCAACGGTTAATTCGTTGTAGCACTTCAAACAGAAGCCCCGGCTCGTGAGAGTCGGGGTTTTTTATTGCCCGAAGATCAAGAGCCCCCTCTCCCTGAGGGAGAGGGGGCTGACCGTGGAAGATTCGCGAGATACACCGACCTGAAAGTGCATTAGCGCCTATGGATTCAGCACAGCACGTTCAGGTCGGCATCACTCACCAGCATCCCCCAATCAGTCCCC
>NZ_AKJR01000135.1:5308-22651 GCF_000282235.1 Pseudomonas sp. GM24
GTGAGGGGCTCTTGATCTTCAGCCATAAAAAAGCCCCGCACTTCTCACGAAGGCGGGGCTTTTCAATACCGTTGGATCAGAACAAGTCGATCGGCGCCTGCTCATCTGCTGGCAGCGGGCTGCCCGGTACGGCGCCATTGCCCAGTTCATTCACCGACGGTGGCGTGTCTTCAGACTTGAACAGCTCGAAGTACGCGCCGGGTGTGCTCGGCGTCGCCGCACGGCCACTGACCGGGTCCACACGCAAGCTCAGCAAACCTTCCGGCTCAGGCTGCACGTGCGGCGGCTTGTCCTTGAGCGCAGCCGACATGTAGTTCATCCAGATCGGCAGCGCCACAGTACCGCCGAACTCACGGCGTCCGAGGCTTTCCGGCTGATCGAAGCCGGTCCACACCGTGGTCACGTAGTCGGCGTTATACCCGGAGAACCACGCGTCTTTCGATTCGTTGGTGGTACCGGTTTTCCCGGCGATATCGCTGCGGCCCATGGCCAGTGCGCGACGGCCGGTGCCGAGCTTGATCACGTCCTGCAACATGCTGTTGAGGATGTACGTGGTGCGACCATCGACAATCCGCTCAGCCACTGCCGGCGTTTGTGGCACGGCTGCGTTGCCCGGGACTTCACCTGCAACCGGTGTGGCGTTGACCGTAAACGACTCGCTGTTCGGTGCTGCGATACCGTCCGTCGCCGAACCACCCTGAGGCACGGTCGGCGGGTTGGCGACGAACAGCGTGTCGCCGTTGCGGCTTTCAATCTTGTCGATGATGTACGGAGTGATCTTGTAGCCGCCGTTGGCGAACGTACTCCAACCGGTGGCAATCTCCATCGGCGTCAGCGTTGCAGTGCCCAGCGCCAGCGACAGGTTTGGCGGCAGATCCTGCTTGTTGAAGCCGAAACGGGTGATGTAGTCGATGGTTTTGCCCACGCCCATCGCCTGCAGCAGGCGGATCGACACGAGGTTGCGCGACTTGTACAGCGCTTCACGCAAACGGATCGGGCCGAGGAAGGTGTTGGTGTCGTTCTTCGGACGCCAGACCTTGTCCAGGTACTCGTCGACGAACACGATCGGCGCGTCGTTGACCAGCGTGGCAGCGGTATAGCCGCTGTCCAGCGCAGCGCTGTAGACGAACGGCTTGAAGCTCGAGCCCGGCTGACGCTTGGCCTGCATGGCGCGGTTGTAGTTGCTCTGCTCGAAGGCGAAACCGCCGACCAGCGAGCGAATCGCACCGTTCTGCGGGTCCAGCGACACCAGTGCACCTTGTGCCTGCGGGATCTGGCTGAATTTCAGCGAATTGTCTTTCTGGCGCTGCACGCGAACCAGATCGCCGACCTGTGCAACATCCGACGGCTGACGCGGATTGGCGCCCATGCTGTTGGTGTTGAGGAACGGTCGTGCCCATTTCATGGTATCCCAGGCGACGTGCTCTTCGCCGGTGCGCGTCAGCACTTGCAGGCCGTTCTTGTCGACCTGGGTGACGATGGCCGGTTCGAGGCTGCTGATCGTGCGTTGTTTGGTCAGTTCGCTGGCCCATGCCTCACGGGTCTTGCCCGGCAGGCGCGACTCGGGGCCACGGTAGCCGTGACGCTGGTCGTAGGTCATCAGGCCTTCGTGCAGCGCGGTGTTAGCCATTTCCTGCAGGTTGCTCGGCACCGTGGTGGTGACGCGGAAACCTTCGGTGTAAGCGTCGCTGCCATAGCGGCCGACCATTTCGGCGCGGGCCATCTCGGCGATGTACGGCGCGTTCACTTCCGGGGTTGGCACGTGATAGCTGGCGTTCAGCGGCTCGTTGATCGCGGCGGTGTAGTCCGCTTCGCTGATCTTGCCGAGCTTGTACATGCGCCCGAGGATCCAGTCGCGGCGTTCTTTGCTGCGTGCCGGGTTGGCCAGCGGGTTGAAGCGCGAAGGCGCTTTCGGCAGGCCGGCGATCATCGCCATCTGCGCCAGGCTGACATCACGGATCGACTTGCCGTAATACACCTGCGCCGCCGCTTCGATGCCATAGGCGCGGTTGCCCAGATAGATCTTGTTCACGTACAGCTCAAGGATTTCATCCTTGGTCAGCTGCCGCTCGATCTGCAGGGCCAGAAGGATTTCGGTGGTTTTGCGCGAGAAACTGCGTTCGCTGGTCAGGAAGAAGTTCTTCGCCACCTGCATGGTGATGGTGCTGCCACCGGACTGAATGTGTCCGCTCTTGACCAGTTGGGTCGCGGCGCGCATCAGGCTGCTCGGATCGACGCCATAGTGGTTGGCGAAATTGTCGTCTTCAGCACTTAGTAACGCATTAATGAAATTGGGGGGAATGTCGGCGAAACGGATCGGTGTACGGCGCATTTCGCCAAATTCTGCGATCAACTTGTTGTCGCTGCTGTAGACCCGCAACGGAATCTGCAACTGAATGCTTCGCAGAGCCTCCACAGACGGCAAACCCGGACTAAGGTAAAGAAACGCGCCGCTGAGACCTAAAAGCAGTCCGCAGAAAACGGCGACGATGGACCAACCGAAAAATTTCAGCAGACGAATCAAGGCTTTTGGACATCCAGGGCAAAGAATGAATTTGGCGACGGGGCTCCGGCTACACACAGAACCATCCGCGCTTGCAGTAAAAAGCGGAAAAAAACGCTGGGCATTATAAGCACTTTTCTGCTGGGGGCGTCATTTGCGCTTCTGTCAAGACGGGGTGAAGGAACGCAATGCGTATTACAGAGTCCGTAACTCACGGAAAGTCATAGGGAATTGGTAGTGCTGGGACTCTTCAATAAAAAGGCCAATACGTTACTGGGGATCGACATCAGTTCCACGTCAGTGAAGCTGCTGGAACTGAGCCGTCAGGGTGATCGCTACCGGGTCGAGGCGTATGCGGTAGAGCCGTTGCCGGTCAACGCCGTGGTCGAAAAAAACATCGCCGAACTTGAAGGCGTCGGTCAGGCCCTGAGCCGTGTGCTGGTCAAGGCGCGCACCGGGCTCAAGAGCGTGGCGGTCGCGGTGGCCGGTTCTGCGGTGATCACCAAAGTCATCGAAATGGACGCCGGGCTGTCCGACGACGAGCTGGAAAACCAGCTCAAGATCGAAGCCGACCAATATATTCCCTACCCGCTGGACGAAGTCGCCATCGATTTCGAAGTCCAAGGTGTATCGCCGCGCAATCCCGAGCGGGTCAACGTGTTGCTCGCCGCCTGTCGCAAGGAAAACGTCGAAGTCCGTGAAGCGGCGCTTGCCCTCGCCGGCCTGACGGCGCGGGTGGTCGATGTCGAGGCCTATGCGCTGGAGCGTTCATTCGGCTTGCTTGCGACGCAACTGGCGGCCTCGCAGGAGCGCCTGACCGTCGCGGTGGTCGACATCGGCGCGACCATGACCACCCTCAGCGTCCTGCACAACGGCAAGATCATCTATACCCGCGAGCAATTGTTCGGCGGCCGGCAATTGACCGAAGAAATCCAGCGTCGTTATGGCTTGACCCTCGAGCAGGCAGGGCTGGCGAAAAAGCAGGGCGGTCTGCCCGACGATTACATCAGCGAGGTCCTGCAGCCGTTTCGTGAGGCACTGGTCCAGCAGGTTTCACGCTCGTTGCAGTTCTTCTTCGCCTCCGGGCAATACAACGCGGTCGACCACATTCTGCTCGCCGGTGGTACGGCGTCAGTCCCAGGGCTGGACCGGCTGATCGAGCAGCGCTTGAACACACCGACGCAAGTGGCCAACCCGTTTTCCAATATGGCCTTGAGCAGCAAGGTCAACGCCGGAGCGCTGGCCAGTGACGCGCCGGCCTTGATGATCGCCTGCGGGCTCGCGCTCAGGAGTTTCGACTGATGGCGCGGATCAACCTTTTACCTTGGCGCGAGGAGCGCCGCGAAGAACGGCGCAAGCGCTTTCTGCTGATGCTGACCGGCGTAGTGGTCGGTTCGGTCGGTGCGGTGTTCATTGCCGATCAGATCATCAGTGCGGCCATTACGCGTCAAGCGGCGCGCAATGATTACATCGGCAAGCAGATTGCGGTGGTCGACGAGCGGATCAAGCAGATCAGCGAACTCAAGGCGCGCCGTCAGCAATTGGTCGAACGCATGCGCATCATTCAGGATTTGCAGGGCAACCGGCAGATCAGCGGGCGAATCTTCGATCAGCTGGCGCGTACGCTGCCGGACGGCGTGTATTTCACCGATGTGAAGATGGTCGGCAAAACCCTGTCGATCAGTGGTGCTGCCGAATCGAACAATCGGGTCTCAGACCTGATGCGCAATCTGGAGGCCTCCGACTGGTTCGACGCACCGAGCCTCAATGAGGTGAAGGCAACGACTGCAGGCCAGGTGGATCAGGCCAACACCTTTGAACTGACGGTACGGCAGACCCAACCCCGCACCGTGGAGGACGAGCAATGAAGCCGTCCGAATGGCTGGAAAGTCTGCGCGACATTGATTTCAACGATCTCGACACCAGCAACATCGGTTCCTGGCCGGCCGCCGTGAAAGCCATGGCCGGAGCGCTGTTGATGGTGCTGGTGTTGGCGCTTGGCTATAACTTTTTCATCAGCGATCTGGAAAACCAGCTGGAGGCCAAGCGCGAAGAAGAAGTCGCGCTCAAGGAACAGTTCGCCAGCAAGGCGCGCCTGTCAGCCAATCTCGAGCTGTACACCCAGCAAATGAAGGAAATGGAAAATACCTTCGGCGTGCTGCTGCGGCAATTGCCCAGTGACACCGAAGTGCCGGGCCTGCTCGAAGACATCACCCGTACTGGCCTGGGCAGTGGCCTGGAGTTCGAAGAGATCAAACTGCTGCCGGAGGTCACTCAGCAGTTTTACATCGAGCTACCGATCCAGATCACCGTCACCGGCGCCTATCACGACCTGGCCACTTTCGTCAGTGGCGTGGCCGGGCTGCCGCGCATTGTCACCTTGCATGATTTCGAACTCGCTCCTGCCGATAAAGAGGGCGGGCCGAAGCTGCGCATGAGCATCCTTGCCAAGACCTATCGCTATAACGACAAGGGGCTGCAGAAATGAGCCCGATTCGTTACATCGCGTTGTCGATGGCGCTGCTCGCGCTGAACGGTTGTGGTGGCAGCGATGACTTCAGCGATCTCGATGCCTACCTGAACGAAGTGCGCCTGCGCCCGGCAGGCAAGATTGAACCAACCCCGACATTCCGGTCTTACCCCACATTCACTTACAGCGCGGCCAACCTGCGCAGTCCGTTCTCGCGCCAGGTGCGGGTCGATCTGGCCGGGCAGAAACATGGCTCACGCAACGTCAAACCCGACCCCAACCGGGTCAAGCAATACCTCGAAGGTTTCAACATCGAGCAGTTCGAGATGGTCGGCACGATTGCCAATGCTTCCGGCTCCTTCGCGTTGTTGCGCGGAGCGGGCGCGGTGCACCGGCTGAAAGTCGGCGATTACCTGGGGCGCAACGACGGTCGCATCGTCGCCATCAGCGCCACCCAGGTCGATGTGGTCGAGATCGTGCCCGACGGCGAAGGCGCCTGGCTGGAGCGTCCGCGCACCATTCCTTTGAAAGAGCACTCATAGTGGAAGTCGAACAATGAACAGGATTTTCTCCACCCTCGGTTTTTCGCTATGGATAGCGCTGATGTCGCCGATGGTACTCGCGGCCAATCTGAAGACGCTGGATGTCGCGGCGTTGCCGGGTGATCGCGTCGAGCTGAAGTTGTCGTTCGACGGCCCGCCGCCGCAGCCCAAGGGCTACACCACTGAATCACCGGCGCGGATTGCGCTGGATCTGCCCGGTGTTGCCAGTCAGTTGGCGAGCAAGAACCTCGATCTGGGTAGTGGCAATGCGCGAACGGCCACGGTGGTCGAAGCCAAGGAGCGCACGCGGCTGATTGTCAGCCTGACGCAGCTGGCGCCTTACACCACGCGGGTCGAGGGCAATAACCTGTTCGTGGTCGTCGGTCAGGGCGCACCGGCAGCTGCGCCGCGTCCTGCTGTCGTTGCGCCTCGTGCTACTGCAAAAGCTATTGCGCCCACCAAGGCATTTGTACCGAAAAGCCGGGCGATTCGCGGTGTGGATTTCCAGCGTGGAACAGCAGGCGAAGGCAATGTCGTCATCGACCTTTCCGATCCGACCATCGCCCCGGATATCCAGGAGCATGACGGCAAGATCATTCTCAGTTTCGCCCGCACGCAGTTGCCGGAGAAGCTGCGGGTGCGCCTCGACGTCAAGGATTTCGCCACCCCGGTGCAGTTCGTCAATGCCGCAGTGACCGCTGATCGCACGGTTATTACCGTCGAGCCCAGCGGTACCTACGAGTACTCCACCTTCCAGACCGACAACAAACTGACCGTCAGCATCCGCCCAATGACGGTCGATGACCTGCAAAAACGCAACGCTGACCGTCAGGCGTACGTGGGCGAAAAGCTTTCGCTGAACTTCCAGGACATTGATGTGCGCTCGGTGCTGCAACTGATCGCCGACTTCACCAATCTCAATCTGGTCGCCAGCGACACGGTGCAGGGTGGCATCACCTTGCGCCTGCAAAACGTGCCGTGGGATCAGGCGCTGGATCTGGTGTTGAAAACCAAAGGCCTGGATAAACGCAAGATCGGTAACGTGCTGCTGGTCGCTCCAGCCGATGAAATCGCAGCACGCGAGCGCCAGGAACTGGAGTCGCAAAAACAGATCGCCGAACTGGCGCCGTTGCGCCGTGAGCTGCTGCAAGTGAACTACGCCAAGGCAGCAGACATCGCCAAGTTGTTCCAGTCGGTGACCAGTGCCGAAGCGAAAATCGATGAACGCGGTTCGATTACCGTCGATGAACGGACCAACAACATCATCGCCTACCAGACCCAGGATCGCCTCGACGAACTGCGGCGAATCGTGGCACAGCTGGATATCCCGGTGCGTCAGGTAATGATCGAGGCGCGAATTGTCGAGGCCAACGTCGATTACGATAAAAGTCTGGGTGTGCGCTGGGGCGGGTCGATTCAGAACAAGGGCAACTGGAACGCCTCCGGAGTCAACGGTTCGTCGACCACCATTGGTACACCCGGCAGCACCAGCACCAACTCACCGTTCGTCGACATGGGTACCGTGGGCAATACTTCAGGGATTGGCATTGCCTTCATCACTGACAATGTCCTGCTCGATCTTGAGCTGACAGCGATGGAGAAAACCGGCAACGGTGAAATCGTCTCGCAACCGAAAGTGGTCACCTCCGACAAGGAAACCGCCAAAATCCTCAAAGGCACTGAAATTCCGTATCAGGAAGCCAGCTCCAGTGGTGCGACTTCGGTGTCGTTCAAGGAAGCCTCGCTATCGCTGGAAGTGACGCCGCAGATCACTCCCGACAACCGCATTATCATGGAGGTCAAGGTCACCAAGGACGAACCGGACTACCTGAACAAAGTGCAGGATGTGCCGCCAATCAAGAAAAACGAGGTCAACGCCAAAGTGCTGGTCAACGACGGCGAAACCATCGTGATTGGCGGTGTTTTCTCAAATACTCAAAGCAAGGTCGTAGATAAGGTGCCATTTCTTGGCGATGTGCCGTATCTTGGCCGCCTTTTCCGGCGTGATGTGGTTTCGGAGAAAAAATCCGAGCTGCTGGTATTTCTCACACCACGTATCATGAATAACCAGGCGATTGCTGTGAGTCGTTGATTCTGTGCGAAATTTGATTCTTGTAGGACCGATGGGCGCTGGCAAAAGCACCATCGGCCGGTTGCTGGCCAAAGAGCTGCGCCTGCCGTTCAAAGATTCCGACAAGGAAATTGAACTGCGCACGGGCGCCAATATCCCGTGGATCTTCGACAAGGAAGGCGAGCCCGGCTTTCGTGACCGTGAGCAGGCGATGATTGCCGAGCTGTGCGCGTTCGACGGCGTGGTCTTGGCGACCGGCGGTGGCGCCGTCATGCGCGATGCCAATCGCAAGGCCCTGCATGAGGGTGGGCGAGTGGTGTATCTGCACGCCTCCGTCGAACAGCAAGTCGGCCGCACGGCGCGCGACCGCAATCGGCCGTTGCTGCGCACCGCCAATCCGGAGAAAACCCTGCGCGACCTGCTGGCGATCCGCGATCCGCTCTATCGGGAAATCGCCGATCTGGTGGTGGAAACCGACGAACGGCCGCCACGCATGGTGGTGCTCGACATTCTTGATCGTCTGGCGCAGCTTCCACCCCGTTAAAGCATCGTTCGAAATGCGCTATCCTCGGCGTCCTGTCACAGCCCGTCGAGGTTGTGGCGGATGGCGTGCGAGCGGCGTCATACCCGCTGTAGGCCGCAGACAACCAATAATTCAGGGCAGGACGCCTGCTTCCATCTTCACTGTGGGGACACATGCAGACACTCAAGGTCGATCTAGGCGAGCGCAGCTACCCGATTCATATTGGCGAAGGTTTGTTGGATCAGCCCGAGTTGCTGGCTCCGCACATCCATGGGCGGCAAGTGGCAATCATCTCCAATGAGACCGTTGCGCCGCTCTATCTTGAACGTCTGACCCGCAGCCTCGCGCAGTTCTCGGTGATCTCCGTGGTGCTGCCGGACGGCGAAGCCTTCAAGAACTGGGAAACCCTGCAACTGATCTTCGACGGTCTGCTGACCGCCCGTCATGATCGCCGCACCACCGTGATCGCCTTGGGCGGCGGTGTGATCGGCGACATGGCCGGTTTCGCCGCATCCTGCTATCAGCGCGGCGTCGACTTCATCCAGATTCCAACCACTTTGCTTTCTCAGGTCGATTCATCGGTGGGCGGCAAGACCGGTATCAACCATCCGCTGGGCAAGAACATGGTCGGCGCGTTCTATCAGCCGAACGTGGTGCTGATCGATACGGCGTCCCTGAAAACCCTGCCAGAGCGCGAACTGTCTGCTGGCCTGGCGGAAGTCATCAAGTACGGGCTGATCTGCGACGAGCCGTTCCTGACCTGGCTCGAAGACAACGTCGACGCCCTGCGCGCACTGGACCAGAAAGCCCTGACTTACGCCATCGAGCGCTCCTGCGCAGCCAAGGCTGCGGTGGTCGGCGCCGATGAGAAGGAAACCGGTGTGCGCGCCACGCTCAACCTTGGCCACACCTTTGGTCACGCCATCGAGACCCACATGGGCTATGGTGTCTGGTTGCATGGGGAAGCGGTCGCAGCTGGCACGGTGATGGCGCTGGAGATGTCTGCGCGTCTGGGCTGGATCAGTGATGAGGAACGCGATCGCGGTATCCGCCTGTTCCAGCGCGCCGGTCTGCCGGTGGTGCCACCGACTGAAATGACCGAGGCCGATTTTCTTCAACACATGGCAATCGACAAAAAAGTGATCGACGGTCGTCTGCGCCTGGTGCTGCTGCGCCGGATGGGCGAAGCGGTAGTGACCGACGATTATCCGAAAGAGGTTCTACAGGCCACGCTGGGAGCGGATTACCGCGCCCTGGCTCAGCTTAAAGGTTAATAAGATTCCGATGACTAGTTTGCATGCCGACGAGGCGTTCCTCGGCCATTTCCAGTTAAGTCACGACCCGTTCGCGCCACGCGTGCCGGGCTTCAAGTTCTTCCCGGCCCAGCGCAAACCGGTGCTGGGGCAGTTGCATCATCTGGCGCGTTACAGCCAGTTGCTACTGGTGGTCACTGGCCCGCAAGGCAGCGGCAAGACGCTGCTGCGCCAGGCGCTGGTCGCCAGCACCAACAAGCAGTCGGTGCAGAGCGTGGTGGTTTCCGCCCGTGGCGCCGGTGATGCCGCTGGCGTGCTGCGCCAAGTGGCGCAGGCACTGAATGTCGCTCAGGCCGATGTTGGCGCGATTCTGGAACAAGTGGTGCAACTCGCGTTGACCGGTCAGGAAGTCTATCTGTTGGTGGATGACGCCGAGCAGCTCGATGAATCCGCCCTCGAAGCGCTGATGGCGCTGGGTGCCGGCGCACCGGAAGGTCGCCCGCACGTGTTCCTGTTCGGTGAGTCGTCGCTGATCGCTCAGCTTGAGGCTTTGCACCTTGAGGAAGAGCGCTTTCACGTCATCGAGTTGCAGCCTTACACCGAAGAAGAGACTCGCGAATATCTCGACCAACGGCTCGAAGGTGCCGGCCGGGGTGTCGAACTTTTCACCGCAGATCAGATCTCTGATATTCACGAAAGTGCCGAGGGTTGGCCGGGCAACATCAACCAGGTCGCTCGCGATGCTCTGATCGAAGTCATGATTGCCAGCCGCTCAGCGGTCAAGCGTCCAAGTATGGGGTTCAACATGCCGAAGAAACACGTATTGGCCATTTCCGCCGTCGTTGTGGTCGCGGTCGCTGCCGCCTGGCTGATGCCGGGTCGCAACAAGGCGCCGACCACCGGTGCACCGGCCAATGAGCAGGCACAGTTGCCATTGGGCCAGGGCGCAGCCAATGGCGGCGCGCCGAACGTCGAGTTCGCCGGTAATACACAGCCGATGCCGTTGCCGCTGGTCGGCAACTCGCAACCGGTCATGCGCGGCCCGTTGGCCGAAGCGGCCGGCGGTATTACCGAAGGCGACGATGGTGTGCCACTGGAAGGTTCCAGCAATACCCCGCCGACCGTAACCACTTCCGCACCGCCTGCGGGCGTTCCGGCCGGTCCCGCGCCGACACCGGTTCCGTTGCCAGCCGCCAAGCCCGCCCCGGCGCCGACGCAAGTTGCCACCGCCAAGCCTGCTCCAGCCGCGCCAGTCGCCAAACCGGCTCCAGCGCCAGCCAAGCCAGTCGCCGCTGCCAAACCGGCCGAGAAGCCGGTGACCGTTGCCAAAGCCGCCGGTGGCAGCTGGTACGCCGGTCAGCCGACCGGCAACTACGTGGTGCAGATCCTCGGCACCAGCTCTGAAGCGGCGGCGCAAAACTTCGTCAAAGAGCAGGGCGGCGAGTACCGTTATTTCAAGAAAGTGCTCAACGGCAAGCCTCTCTATGTGATCACCTATGGCAACTTCGCCAATCGTGATGCAGCCGTTTCTGCCATCAAGGCCTTGCCAGCGAAGGTTCAGGCTGGTAAACCTTGGCCTCGCACTGTCGCCAGCGTCCAACAGGAACTGGCAACAACTCGCTGAAGATTCGGCGGCCTTACCCAGGCCGCCTCTCCAAGCACCTCAAAATTTCTGCAAGTGCGCGCCGTCTCTACAGACCGCGTGCCTTGTGGTGTCTGCGTTACAGTAGTCTTTGAGTCGTTGCGGTCAAAATTAAAAAAGTTTTGACTAGCACAGCAGATCGCTTTAAACCTTTCACAAATGCGACATGAATTTGCGACATTTCGTCGTCAAATTTGTGAGCCTCTGTGTCGCTGTGTACAATGACCACCCTTTTGCCCCCGCCAAGCCGGCGTACGTTCGGCGCAGGACGCAAGTGGTTGAATTGAAAAGAAATTTGCCTCGAAAAGAGGCAGCCTGGTGAGAAAGTGTCTATGAAAGCAGGTCTGTACCAACCAGATGAATTCAAGGATAACTGCGGTTTCGGCCTGATAGCCCATATGCAGGGCGAGCCCAGTCATACCCTTTTGCAAACGGCCATCGAGGCCCTGACCTGCATGACCCACCGCGGTGGGATTAATGCCGACGGCAAGACCGGTGACGGTTGCGGTCTGCTGATTCAAAAACCTGACGCGTTCCTGCGAGCCATTGCCCAGGAAACCTTCAGCGTCGAGTTGCCCAAGCAATACGCGGTGGGCATGGTTTTCTTCAACCAGGATCCGGTCAAGGCCGAAGCCGCTCGCGAGAACATGAACCGCGAGATCCTCGCTGAAGGCCTGCAACTGATCGGCTGGCGTAAAGTGCCAATCGACACCAGCGTCCTCGGCCGCCTCGCTCTCGAGCGCCTGCCGCAGATCGAGCAGGTGTACATCGGCGGCGAAGGCCTGAGCGATCAGGACATGGCCGTGAAGCTGTTCAGTGCCCGTCGCCGTTCGTCGGTATCCAACGCCGTCGACTCCGACCACTACATCTGCAGCTTTTCGCACAAAACCATCATCTATAAAGGCCTGATGATGCCGGCCGATCTGGCCGCGTTTTATCCGGACCTGAGTGACGAGCGCCTGCAAACCGCGATCTGCGTGTTCCACCAGCGCTTCTCCACCAACACCCTGCCGAAATGGCCGCTGGCGCAGCCATTCCGCTTTCTCGCCCACAACGGCGAGATCAACACCATTACCGGTAACCGTAACTGGGCGCAGGCCCGTCGGACCAAGTTCAGCAACGATCTGATGGATCTGGAAGAGCTCGGCCCGCTGGTCAACCGTGTCGGTTCCGACTCCTCGAGCATGGACAACATGCTCGAGCTGATGGTCACCGGTGGTATCGACCTGTTCCGTGGCGTGCGGATGATCATTCCGCCGGCGTGGCAGAACGTCGAAACCATGGACCCGGATCTGCGTGCGTTCTACGAGTACAACTCGATGCACATGGAACCGTGGGACGGCCCGGCCGGCGTGGTGATGACTGACGGTCGTTACGCGGTGTGCCTGCTCGACCGTAACGGTCTGCGCCCGGCGCGCTGGGTCACCACCACCAACGGTTTCATTACCCTCGCGTCGGAAATCGGCGTGTGGGATTACAAGCCGGAAGACGTGATTGCCAAAGGCCGTGTCGGCCCTGGGCAGATCTTCGCGGTGGACACCGAAACCGGGCAGATCCTCGACACCGATGCGATCGACAACCGTCTGAAATCCCGTCATCCGTACAAGCAATGGCTGCGCAAGAATGCCCTGCGCATTCAGGCGACCATGGAAGACAACGACCACGGTTCGGCGTTTTACGACGTCGATCAGCTCAAGCAATACATGAAGATGTATCAGGTCACGTTCGAAGAGCGCGATCAGGTCCTGCGTCCGCTTGGCGAGCAAGGCTACGAAGCCGTTGGCTCGATGGGCGACGACACGCCGATGGCCGTGCTGTCCCAGCGTGTGCGCACGCCGTACGACTATTTCCGTCAGCAGTTCGCGCAGGTCACCAACCCGCCGATCGACCCGCTGCGTGAAGCGATCGTGATGTCGCTGGAAATCTGCCTCGGTGCCGAGCGCAACATTTTCCAGGAGTCGCCGGAACACGCCTCGCGCGTGATCCTCAGCTCGCCAGTGATCTCGCCGGCCAAGTGGCGCTCGCTGATGAACCTCGACCGCCCGGGTTTCGAACGGCAGATCATCGACCTCAACTACGACGAAAGCGTTGGCCTCGAAGCGGCCATCCGCAACGTTGCCGATCAGGCTGAAGAAGCCGTGCGCGCCGGTCGTACCCAGATCGTTCTGAGCGACCGTCATATCGCCCCAGGCAAGCTGCCGATCCACGCCTCGCTGGCGACCGGTGCCGTGCACCACCGGCTGACCGAAAAAGGCCTGCGCTGCGATTCCAACATCCTTGTTGAAACCGCTACCGCCCGTGACCCGCATCACTTTGCGGTGCTGATCGGTTTCGGCGCCTCGGCGGTCTATCCGTTCCTGGCTTACGAAGTGCTGGGCGACCTGATCCGTACCGGTGAAGTGCTGGGCGACCTCTATGAGGTGTTCAAGAACTACCGCAAAGGCATCACCAAAGGTCTGCTGAAGATTCTGTCGAAGATGGGCATCTCGACCATCGCTTCGTACCGTGGCGCTCAGTTGTTCGAAGCCATCGGCCTGTCCGAAGAAGTCTGCGACCTGAGCTTCCGTGGTGTGCCGAGCCGCATCAAGGGTGCGCGTTTCGTCGACATCGAAGCCGAGCAGAAAGCGCTGGCCAGCGAAGCCTGGAGTCCGCGCAAGCCGATCCAGCAGGGCGGTCTGCTGAAGTTCGTCCACGGTGGCGAATATCACGCGTACAACCCGGACGTGGTCAACACCCTGCAAGCCGCTGTGCAGCAGGGCGACTACGCCAAGTTCAAGGAATACACCTCACTGGTGGACAACCGTCCGGTGTCGATGATCCGCGACCTGTTCAAGGTCAAGACCCTCGATACGCCGCTGGACATCAGTGAAATCGAGCCGCTGGAATCGGTGCTCAAGCGCTTCGACTCCGCCGGTATCTCGCTGGGCGCACTGTCGCCGGAAGCTCACGAAGCCCTGGCTGAAGCCATGAACCGCCTCGGTGCGCGTTCCAACTCCGGCGAAGGTGGTGAAGATCCGGCGCGTTACGGCACCATCAAGAGCTCGAAAATCAAGCAGGTCGCGACTGGCCGTTTCGGCGTAACCCCGGAATACCTGGTCAACGCTGAAGTGCTGCAGATCAAGGTCGCACAGGGCGCCAAGCCGGGCGAGGGCGGGCAACTGCCGGGCGGTAAAGTCAACGGGCTGATCGCCAAGCTGCGTTACGCAGTGCCGGGCGTGACGCTGATTTCGCCACCGCCGCACCACGACATCTATTCGATCGAAGACTTGTCGCAGCTGATTTTCGACTTGAAACAGGTCAACCCGAAGGCGCTGGTTTCGGTGAAACTGGTTGCAGAAGCAGGCGTCGGCACCATCGCCGCCGGTGTGGCCAAGGCCTACGCGGACTTGATCACCATCTCCGGCTACGACGGTGGCACCGGTGCTTCGCCGCTGACTTCGATCAAATACGCTGGCGCACCGTGGGAACTCGGCCTCGCTGAAACCCACCAGACCCTGCGCGGCAACGACCTGCGCGGCAAAGTCCGGGTGCAGACTGACGGCGGCCTGAAAACCGGCCTCGACGTGATCAAGGCAGCAATCCTTGGCGCCGAAAGCTTCGGCTTCGGCACCGCGCCAATGATCGCGCTGGGCTGCAAATACCTGCGTATCTGCCACCTGAACAACTGCGCCACCGGCGTTGCGACGCAGAACGAGAAGCTGCGCAAGGATCACTACATCGGTACCGTCGACATGGTGGTGAATTTCTTCACCTACGTCGCCGAGGAAACCCGTGAGTGGCTGGCCAAGCTCGGCGTACGCTCCCTCGAAGAGTTGATCGGTCGCACCGATCTGCTGGAAATCCTCGAAGGCCAGACCGCCAAGCAAAACCACCTGGACCTGACGCCGCTGTTGGGCAGCGATCACATCCCGGCGGACAAACCGCAGTTCTGCGGCGTTGAGCGCAACCCACCATTCGACCAAGGCCTGCTGGCCGAGAAAATGGTCGAGATGGCTTCGTCGGCGATCAACGACATGAGCGGCGCCGAGTTCGATCTGGATATCTGCAACTGCGACCGTTCGATCGGCGCGCGGATCTCCGGCGAAATCGCCCGCAAGCATGGCAACCAAGGGATGGCGAAAGCGCCGATCACCTTCCGCTTCAAAGGCACTGCCGGTCAGAGCTTCGGCGTGTGGAACGCCGGCGGTCTGAACATGTACCTCGAAGGCGATGCCAACGACTACGTCGGCAAAGGCATGACCGGTGGCAAGCTGACCATCGTGCCGCCGAAGGGCAGCGTTTACAAAACTCAGGAAAGCGCCATCATCGGCAACACCTGTCTGTATGGCGCCACGGGCGGCAAGTTGTTCGCCGCCGGCACTGCAGGCGAGCGTTTCGCCGTGCGCAACTCCGGTGCCCACACGGTTGTGGAAGGCACTGGCGATCACTGCTGTGAGTACATGACCGGTGGTTTTGTCTGCGTGCTGGGCAAGACCGGTTACAACTTCGGCTCTGGCATGACCGGTGGTTTCGCCTACGTGCTCGATCAGGACAACACCTTCGTTGACCGGGTCAACCACGAACTGGTGGAAATCCAGCGGATCAGCGGCGAGGCGATGGAAGCCTATCGCAGCCACCTGCAAAACGTGCTGAACGAGTACGTCGCGGAAACCGACAGCGAGTGGGGTCGTGAACTCGCCGAAAACCTCGATGACTACCTGCGCCGTTTCTGGCTGGTCAAGCCCAAGGCTGCCAACCTGAAATCGTTGCTTTCCAGCACTCGTGCCAACCCGCAGTGATATGCGCCTGAAGAGTTTGATGAGGTTTTAACAATGGCTGAACGTCTGAATAACGACTTCCAGTTCATCGATGTCGGGCGCAAAGATCCGAAGAAGAAACTGTTGCGTCAACGCAAGAAAGAGTTCGTCGAAATCTACGAACCGTTCAAACCCCAGCAGTCGGCCGATCAGGCTCACCGCTGCCTGGGTTGCGGCAACCCGTATTGCGAATGGAAGTGCCCGGTACACAACTTCATTCCCAACTGGTTGAAGCTGGTGGCCGAGGGCAACATCCTTCAGGCCGCCGAGCTGTCGCACCAGACCAACACCCTGCCGGAAGTTTGCGGCCGGGTGTGCCCGCAGGATCGTCTGTGCGAGGGTGCCTGCACCCTTAACGACGGCTTCGGCGCGGTGACCATCGGATCGGTCGAGAAGTACATCACCGACACCGCGTTCGCCATGGGCTGGCGCCCGGACATGTCCAAGGTCAAACCGACCGGCAAACGTGTCGCGATCATCGGTGCGGGCCCGGCGGGCCTGGGTTGTGCCGACGTGCTGGTACGCGGCGGCGTGACCCCGGTGGTGTTCGACAAGAACCCGGAAATCGGTGGTTTGCTGACCTTCGGCATCCCCGAGTTCAAGCTGGAAAAGACCGTGCTGAGCAATCGTCGCGAAGTCTTCACTGGCATGGGCATCGAGTTCCGTCTGAATACCGAAGTCGGCAAAGACGTGACCATGGAACAACTGCTCGCCGAATACGATGCGGTGTTCATGGGCATGGGCACCTACACCTACATGAAGGGCGGTTTTGCCGGTGAGGATCTGCCGGGCGTGTATGACGCGCTGGACTTCCTCATTGCCAACGTCAATCGCAACCTGGGCTTTGAAAAGTCGCCGGAAGATTTCGTCGACATGAAAGGCAAGAAGGTTGTGGTGCTGGGCGGCGGTGACACGGCGATGGACTGCAACCGCACGTCGATCCGTCAGGGCGCCAAGTCGGTGACCTGCGCTTATCGTCGTGACGAAGCGAACATGCCCGGCTCGCGCAAAGAGGTGAAGAACGCCAAGGAAGAAGGCGTGAAATTCCTCTACAACCGCCAGCCGATCGCTATCGTCGGTGAGGACAAGGTCGAAGGCGTCAAAGTGGTCGAGACCCGTCTCGGCGAACCGGACGCCCGTGGCCGTCGCAGCCCCGAGCCGATCCCGGGTTCCGAAGAGATTATCCCGGCCGATGCCGTGGTTATCGCTTTCGGCTTCCGCCCGAGCCCGGCGCCGTGGTTCGAGCAGTTCGAGATCCAGACCGACAGCCAGGGCCGCGTTGTTGCGCCTGAGCAAGGTCAGTACAAGCACCAGACCAGCAATCCGAAAATCTTTGCCGGTGGCGACATGGTGCGCGGTTCCGACCTGGTGGTGACGGCGATCTTCGAAGGCCGCAATGCTGCCGAAGGGATCCTCGATTACTTGGGCGTCTAAACCCGTCTAGCTGACTGCAATGCAATACCTGTGGGAGCTGGCTTGCCAGCGATAGCATCACCTCGGTCAATCTGACAAAACGAGGTGTCTGCATCGCTCGCAAGCCAGC
>NZ_AKJR01000136.1:0-67993 GCF_000282235.1 Pseudomonas sp. GM24
AGTGATCTTTGCCGCGGGGCTGGGGATGCTGCTCGGCATTCTCAATGTGTTCTTTCGCGATGTCGGGCAGATGTTCGGCATCTGCCTGCAGTTCTGGTTCTGGCTGACGCCCATCGTTTACCCGCTTTCGATCCTGCCGTCAGGCATCCAGCACGTCATCAGCCTGAACCCGATGACGGCGCTGATGACCAGCTACCAGAACGTGTTCCTTTACAACCAATGGCCGCAGTGGTCGTCACTGACACCGCTGCTGATCATCGGTCTGCTGCTCTGCACCATGGCGTTGCGCCTGTTCCGTCAACGAGTCGGTGAAATGGTGGACGAACTCTGATGGGACACATACGCGTTACTGGCCTGGCCAAAGCCTATAAACAATATCCGAATCGCTGGAGTCGCTTGCTGGAATGGCTGGTGCCGTTCTCGCCGAACCGCCATCACCTGCACTGGGTCTTGCAAGACGTCGATTTCGAGATCAAACCCGGTGAAGCGGTTGGCATCGTCGGCGTCAACGGCGCGGGCAAAAGTACCCTGCTGAAAATGATCACCGGCACCACCCAACCGACCTGTGGACAGATCCATCTGCAAGGCCGCGTGGCCGCGTTGCTGGAATTGGGCATGGGTTTTCACCCGGACTTTACCGGTCGGCAGAACGCTGTCATGGCCGGTCAGTTGCTGGGCATGCAGGTCGAAGAGATCGAAGCGTTGATGCCGCAAATCGAAAGCTTTGCCGAAATCGGCGACGCCATCGATCATCCGGTGCGTACCTATTCCAGCGGCATGCAGATGCGCCTGGCGTTCAGTGTCGCGACCGCGCGGCGTCCGGACATCCTGATCGTCGACGAAGCGCTGTCGGTCGGTGATGCGTATTTCCAGCATAAAAGTTTCGAGCGCATCCGCAGCTTCCGCAAAGCCGGTACGACCCTGCTGATCGTGTCCCATGACCGCTCGGCCATTCAATCGATCTGCGACACCGCGATTCTCCTGGAGAACGGACGTCTGGCCATGCGTGGCAAACCCGAAGAAGTCATGGACTACTACAACGCCATGCTGGCCCAGCGCGAGGGCCAGACGGTGCGCCAGGAGATGCTCGCCAATGGCCAGGTACAGACCATTTCCGGCACCGGTGAAGCAGCGATTCTCAGCGTGCGCCTGCTCGATGAGCAAGGACGCAGCCTTGAAGTCGCGGAGGTCGGTCAGCCTGTGGTGCTGGAAGTGCAGACCGAAATTCGTGAAGACATCGAGCGGCTGATTCTCGGCTTCATGATCAAGGATCGTCTGGGCCAGGCCATTTATGGCATCAACACCCATCGCCTCGACAAAGCCATTACCGAGCTGAGTGCCGGCGAACGCGTGACCTTTCGCTTCGCTTTCGACATGCGTCTGGGCAAGGGTAACTACTCCGTGGCGTTGAGCCTGTCACGTCTGGATTCGCACCTGGATCGCAACTTCGAGTGGCGCGACTATGGTTTGATCTTCCACGTGATCAACAATCGCCAGGAAGACTTTGTCGGCTGCTCCTGGTTACAAGCCCGGACCGAAATCACCCGTTCCAGTGAAAACCTTTTAAAAACGCCTGATACGGAGATCTTGCGATGACACGATTGCTGGTGGAGTGCACTTACGTTTTCGAACATCCCTCCGCCAACTCGGGCATTCAACGTGTTGTACGCAACGTCATTCAGCAATTGCCGACGGCCGATGACACCCTCGAATGCATCCCGGTGGTGATGATCGATGGCGGTTTGTATGAAGTTAAAAGTCTGGCGCCGCTGAAGTCCCCGAAGCTCGACCTGATGGGTCTGCGGGTGAAACTGGAACAGTGGGCCAACGCCTTCTGGCTACGTCACCGAGCGGTGGAGCGACGCTGGCCGTTCAACCAGTCGCATTTCACCCGTCGGGTGCTGTACGTCGGCTGCCGACTCACGGCATTCGCCTGTTTCAGCTTGCCCATGCGCCTGCTAGAGCGCGTCCTCAAGGGCCAACAGATTCCCGAGCGCTGCATCCCGCTGGTCCACCGGGGGGGCGATCAATTGGTGCTGCTCGACTCGTCCTGGCACGCCAACTTTTTCCCCCTCGCCGAGCAACTCAAGCGTGAGGGCGTGGGCATCATTTCGGTGATTTATGACCTGATCCCCCTGACCCACCCGCAGTTTTGCGATGCCGGACTGGTCAAAGTGTTCAACGACTGGTTCGACTGGATCGCGCGCACCGCTGATGGTTATGTCGCGATCTCGACCACGATCCGCGATCAGGTGCGCGAGGAAATGCTGCGCCGGATCGGCACGCAACAGGTCGGGCAGCGCTGGTTTGATTATTTCCACCTCGGCTCCGAACTGGACTTGAGTGAGGCCGATGCCAAGGTCGACCGTGGCCTGCTGGACATGTTCCAGACCAAGGACCCGGTGTTTCTCATGGTCAGCACCATCGAGCCGCGCAAAAACCACGCGTACCTGCTCGAGGCGTTTGAACTCGCCTGGGCAACAGGATCGAAAGCGCGGTTATGCATCGTCGGCAAGATCGGCTGGAAGTGCGACGCACTGATCGAACGAATCCGCCAGCATCCCGAGCTGAACCGACGCTTGTTCATGTACAACTCGCTCTCGGACAAAAGTCTTGAGCACGCCTACTCTCACGCCACGGCGCTGGTGTTTCCGTCCCATGTCGAAGGTTTCGGCTTGCCACTGGTGGAAGCCATGCAACGCCAGTTACCGGCAATGGCCAGCGACATCCCGGTGTTTCGCGAGATCGGCGGCGACTACATGGCGTATTTCGACCTGACGAATCCACAGAGTCTGACTGATCTGGTGACCGACATGGAGCGCTCCGGCGAGTTTCCGGCAACGCTGAGCCTCGAACAATGGCGCTGGTTGAGCTGGCGTGAAGCGAGCGCCCAATTGGTCGAACGTATTGAACGCAACTTGAATGCAGCGATGCCTGCCCCCGAGAGTCAGCATGCGCATTGCTCTTAACGCGCGCATTCTCCAGGCACCGCGCACCGGCATCGGCCATTACGTTGCCGAACTGGTCAACGCCTTGCGCAGTGAGCCCGACATTGACGTGACGCTGTTCCACGGCTGGGGCTGGAGCTCGGCATTGCCGGAAGCGGCCATGCCCGGTTACTCGCGCCTGACACCGCTGCTGCGGCAGATCCCCGGGGCCTATCAGGCGCGCCGCTGGCTGGAACAGAAACGCTTCGATCAGGGCCGCGCGCAAGGCATCGACCTCTATCACGAACCAAGCCTGTGGCCACTGGCCTTCGACGGCCCGACCGTGATCACCCTGCATGACCTGACGCACCTGCATTTCCCTGAGACCCAGCCTGCGGCGCGACTCAAGGAAATCGAACGTCGATTGGCCGTGGGTGTGCAGCAAGCCCAAGTAATTCTCACCGACTCGCAAGCCATTGCCGACGAAGCTCAAGCGTATTTCGGCCTGCCTGCCGAGCGTTTTGTGGTGGCACCACTGGGGGTCGCCAAGCGCTTTCATCCGCGCGAAGCGTGCGCCATTGACGCGGTGCTCAAGGCTCATGCGGTGGCGGCGCGGGAATATTTTCTTTGCGTGGGCACGCTGGAGCCGCGCAAGAACCTTGGCCTGGCCCTGCGCGCCCATGCCCTGCTGCCGGAGGCGGTGCGCCAGCGCTTTCCACTGTTGATCGTCGGCATGGCCGGCTGGGAGCGCGAACAGTTCAGCGAACCCCTGCGTCAGGCGCTGGCCAGCGGGCATGTGTGCCTGCTCGGTTATTTGCCCGATGAACAGGTCGCGCAATTGCTGGCCGGCGCGCGGGCGCTGATTTTTCCGTCGCTGTATGAAGGTTTTGGTCTGCCGGTACTGGAGGCCATGGCCAGCGGTACGCCGGTGCTGCTCACGCGTTCTTCGGCGATGCCGGAAGTCGCGGGTGCGGCGGGCAACTATATTGAAGCTGACGATGCAGAAGGCCTGCGCGATGCGCTGAGCCGACTGATCGACGATCAAGCGCATTGGCAGGCATGCCAAGAAGCCGGGTTGCAGCAGTCACGGCTTTTTTCCTGGGAGCGTTGTGCACAGGCCACGGCCGGTGCCTACCGTCAGGCCATGGGAGGTTGAATGCGAGTTCTTCATTTTTTCAAGACGTACCTGCCTGACTCGGTCGGCGGCATTGAGCAAGTGATCTTCCAGCTCTGCGAGAGCGGCGCTCAGCACGGTATCGACGGCCAGGTGCTGACACTCAGCGCCGACCCGAATCCCCCCATGGTGCAACTCGGTCAGCACGAAGTGCACCGCGCCAAACTCGACATCCAGTTCGCCTCCACCGGTTTTTCCTGGAGCGTGTTCAAACAGTTTCGCGAACTGGCGGCCGAGGCGGATGTGATCAACTACCACTTCCCGTGGCCGTTCATGGACCTGGTGCATTTCGCCAGTGCGATGAATAAACCGAGCGTGGTGACTTACCACTCGGACATCATTCGCCAGAAGCACCTGCTCAAACTCTATCGCCCGTTGATGAACCGCTTCCTCGCCAGCGCCGACCGCATTGTTGCCGCTTCGCCGAACTACCTGCACACCAGCGACGTGTTGCAGCAATTCCAGGACAAGACCCGAGTGATTCCCTACGGTTTGAACAAGGCCGGTTATCCACAGCCTGATGCCGAACGGATAAATCGCTGGCGCCAGCAGCTTGGGGATAAGTTTTTCCTGTTTGTCGGCGTGATGCGTTACTACAAAGGCCTGCACATTTTGCTGGAGGCCCTGAAAGACGTGGACTATCCCGTGGTCATTGTCGGCGCCGGGCCATTGGAACTGGAGCTGCACGCACAGGCGCAGGCGCTGGGCCTGCGTAACATTCATTTCCTCGGGCGCCTGGGTGACGAAGACAAAGTCGCACTGCTGCAACTGAGCTACGCGATTGTTTTCCCGTCGCACCTGCGCTCGGAAGCGTTCGGCATTTCTCTGCTGGAAGGTGCGATGTACGGCAAACCGATGATTTCCAGCGAGATTGGCACCGGCACCAGCTACATCAATATTCACAACGAAACCGGGCTGGTGGTCCCGCCCAGTCATCCACAGGCATTTCGCGAGGCGATGCGCACGCTATGGGAAGACCCGGTCCGCGCCGCTGCCATGGGGGTGAAAGCCGAAGCACGTTACCGGCAGTTATTCACAGCCGATGACATGGGCCGCAAGTGGACGGAGCTGTATCAGGAATTGCTGGAAGAGAAATCCCTGTCCTACGCCTGAGCGTGGGTTGAACACCGATCCCCTGTAGGCGCAGCCTTCGGCAGCTCCTACACGGGTTCGGGTTACAGGTCCAAGACCAGTGGCTGATTGCTTTGCGCCGGAACCGCGCAGCAAATCAGCACATGCCCCGCTTCCGGAATATCCGCCGGCACCTGTGGATAATTCACCGCACCACTGACCAGCCGGGTCTTGCAGGTACCGCACGAACCACCGCGGCAACTGAACTCGGGGCGCAATCCGCGACTTTCCGCCAGCTCCAGCAAACTGCCGCCATCGGGTTGCCAGCGTGCTTCCTTGGCCGAGCGCTCGAACACCACTGGCACCGAAGTGGTTGCCGCAGGCGGTTGCTCGATCACGATCGCGTCCGGATCGGCCTGGCGTTTCAGGGTCGACGGGCCAAAGGTTTCCGCATGAATCTGCGCATCGCGCACATCCAGTTCGCGCAAAGTGTCGTAAAGCCCTTGGGTAAAACCACCGGGGCCGCAGAGCACAAAGTCGAGCTGATCAAAATCCTCGGCATCCAGCAGGTTCCTCAGCACCGCGCCGTCGATCCGCCCACGCACATCGAAATCCGCGCCCTCTTGCAGATCGTCTTCCGGCTGGCTGAGCAAACGCAGGACTCGTACAGAATCGCCTGCGGTTTCGAGCAATCGATCCAGCTCCTTGCGAAACGGCTGATCCGCCAGACTGCGCGAACTCTGCAACAACAATGTCGGACGAATTCCCCGCGTCCGCAGGCCTTGGTAGACCACCTCGCGCAGCATCGACAGCAACGGCGTGATGCCCACACCGGCAGCCAGCAGCACCAATGGTCGCTGTTCCAGCGGCGCCACGGTGAAATGCCCTTGCGGTGCCCGCGCTTCAAGTAAGTCGCCAACGCGAATCTGCTCATGCAGATGCGATGAAATCAGACCTTCGCGCTTGACGCTGATCCGGTAGAAACCATCCGATGGTGCACTCGAAAGACTGTAGGTGCGGATATGCACCTCGCCATCAATCGTGAAACGCAGCGGCAAATGCTGACCCGCGAGAAACACCGGCAACCCGGCGCCATCAGTTGGCTCCAGATAGATCGAGCGGATATGACGACTTTCAGCTTCGATCTTCGCCACCCGCAGCGGCCGCCATTGATTGCCCAGTGCCTGTGCCTGCAAACGCGCATCCGCCTCGGCCCAATTGCCGGTCAACAGACTGGTCGGCGACATGCCGTCGAAGCGCCAGCGCAACGCCAGGGCTGCCGGGCGCCGCACCAGTTTTTCCACCTCAAATGTCCACAGCCGTTCCGCACCTTGAAAGGCTTCGATCTGCGGGTCTTCGAGAAGAATCTCGGTACGCCCGCTGAGTTGCAGCAGATCGCCTGTGGAAAAGTCGATGAACAGCAGGCCAGCCTTGGGGTTCAGCAACAAATTGCCGAGGGTGTTGAAGTGCAGATTGCCGGCGAAATCGGGGATGGTCAGACGATTGCCTTCCACCCGTACGAAACCGGCCTGGCCACCCCGGTGGGAAACATCCACCGCACGCTGGCCGTCGACATCCACATAACTGGCGACAAAAAACGTATCGGCACCGGCGATCAGCGCAATGGCCGCATCATCGAGACCGTTCAGATGCTCAGCCGGACGCGTCTGCGGATCCGTCAACGCCACCCGCTGAAACTGGCGCAGTTGAATGTATTGCGGGCAATTGCCGAAGGCCTGATCCACGCTCACATCAAAACCGTGAGCGCTCAGATTGCCGACATGGCCATTGAGGCGATTGCGCCGACGGGTGTGCAACTCGATGCCGAGCAAACCGATCGGCTCGCCATTGCGCAGTTGCGCTGGGTCATCGGCAGCAGGCTGGCTGGCGAAATGCAGATGCTCGGGATCCGGCGAATGGGCAAACCCCGGCGCGCCTTCGAGCACACTGGCCCACGGCCGCCCATCTGCATCAACTGCGCCGTACAGCATGAAAGGCAATTGCTGATAGAACTCACGGTGCTGATCCGGCATCCAGGTGCGAATCACCTTACGTCCGAAGGCTTCCATGCGTTCGGCAACGCCGACATGGGCCTGCAATTGCTGTTCGCCAGCGTGCCACGGTGAACGTTCCATCACGACCTCTCCCCTGCACCGTCGGCACAGTGTGGATTGCGAAAATCAGGCGGTGGTTTGCAGACCCGCAACAGTGCGCGGCATGCCGACGAAGCCGGGCAATGCTTCAACCCGGGCCAGCCAGGCGCGGACGTTGCCGTAGTCGTCCAGCGACACATTGCCTTCCGGTGCGTGGGCGATGTAACTGTAGGCCGAAACGTCGGCAATAGTCGGTTCGGCGCCGGCCAGATACGGCGTTTTGCCCAACTCGATGTCCATCACCTTGAGCAGGTTGTGCGCCCGGGTAATCGCTTCTTCTGCATTCAGCTGGGCACCAAACACCGTGACCAATCGCGCAGCGGCGGGGCCGAAAGCGATCGGCCCGGCGGCAGCCGACAGCCAGCGCTGTACCCGCGCGGCGCCGACCGGATCGGTTGGCAGCCAACGACCATGGCCGTATTTCTGCGCCAGATACACCAGAATCGCGTTGGAATCGGCGAGCACCACACCGTCGTCATCAATGGCCGGCACCTGGCCAAAACTGTTGATCGCCAGATACGCCGGCTGCTTATGCTCACCTTTGGCCAGATCGACGAAGATCAGCTCGGTCGGCAATTGCAGCAGGGACAACATCAGCTCGACACGGTGGGCGTGGCCGGAACGTGGAAAGTTGTAGAGTTTGATCGCTTGCATGGTCGACTCCGCTGAACAGGGGCGCCGCTGCGGGGATGAGCGCGCCGATGGAGGTCATCTTGCGCTGATCGCGAAAACAACAGAATCACCAGCAAACGCAATCAATTATTTCATTGGTTGCAATAAAGCCGCATTTTTCAATGCAGGATGCTCGCGCAACGCTTCTGCCGTGAAATCGACAAAACTGCGAATCCGCGCTGGCGCCTTGCGCCCGCCCTGATACACCACGTGTATCGGCAAGGGCGGCAGTTCAAATTCAGCAAGGACGATTTCCAGCTCGCCAGTCGCGATTTTGCTGGCGACTTGGTAAGACAGAACCCGAGTCAAACCCAGCCCCATGCAGGCTGCGGTAATCGCTGCCTGATTGGCAGTCACGATCAGACGCGGCTCAGGGCGCACGCTAAGCGGTTCGCCCGCGTCGAGAAACGGCCAACTGCGTTGCTGACCAATCGCTGAAGTCGCCACCACTGGCGCCCCCGCCAACGCGTGGGGATGAGCCGGTCGGCCATACTTGGCGAAGTAGTCGGGCGAGCCGCAAATGACCCGACGCACCTCACCCACGCGAATCGCATGCTGACTGCTGTCCGGCAGATCACCGATGCGCACCGCCACATCAAGGCCCTCCTCGACCATATTGACGATCCGATCGACCAACACCGCGTTGATCGTGACATCCGGATACTGCGCGAGATAACGCGCCATCAGCGGCGTCACAAACAAATCCCCGAACAACACCGGCGCCGTCACCGTCAGTTGCCCACGCGGCTCGGCATGACTGCCCGCCGCCGAATCCTCGGCCTCCTGCACCTCAGCGAGAATCCGCCGACAATCTTCCAGATAACGCTGCCCGGCTTCGCTCAAATGCACACTGCGCGTGGTGCGGATCAACAACTGCGTGCCGATGCGCTGCTCCAGCGCCGCCACCGCCCGCGTGACGCTCGCCGCTGACAAACCAAGACGCCGCGCGGCAGAGGAGAAGCCTTGCTCTTGGGCGACGGTGGTGAAGATGTGCATTTCCTGGAAGCGATCCATGGTGCCTCTCGAGTCAGATACAAAAATCGCAGCCGAAGCTGCGATTTTTTGCGCAAGTATCAGCTGTGGATAACTTATTCCACCGTCACCGACTTCGCCAGGTTACGCGGCTGATCCACATCCGTGCCCTTGAGCACCGCCACGTAGTACGACAGCAACTGCAGCGGAACCGTGTAGAGGATCGGCGAGAGGATGTCGTGGATGTGCGGCATCTGCACCACATGGGTGCCTTCGCCGTTGGTCATCCCGGCTTTTTCGTCGGCGAACACGATCAGTTCGCCGCCACGGGCGCGGACTTCCTGCAGGTTGGATTTGAGCTTTTCCAGCAGTTCGTTGTTCGGCGCCACGGTGACCACGGGCATGTCGTTATCCACAAGTGCCAACGGGCCGTGTTTCAGTTCGCCAGCCGGGTAGGCTTCGGCGTGGATGTAGGAGATTTCCTTGAGTTTCAGGGCACCTTCCATCGCCACCGGGAATTGCGCGCCACGACCGAGGAACAGGGTGTGGTTCTTCTCGGCGAACAGCTCGGCGATTTTTTCCACGGTGCTGTCCATGGCGAGTGCTTCGCCGAGACGGGTTGGCAGGCGACGCAGTTCTTCGACCAGTCGCGCTTCAACGCCGTCGGCCAAGGTACCGCGCACCTGGCCGAGCGACAGCGTCAGCAGCAACAGGCCGACCAATTGCGTGGTGAACGCTTTGGTCGAGGCCACGCCGATTTCACGGCCGGCCTGGGTCAGCAGGGTCAGATCGGATTCGCGTACCAGCGAACTGATGCCGACGTTGCAGATGGCCAGACTGGCCAAGAAGCCCAGCTCTTTGGCGTTGCGCAGAGCGGCGAGGGTGTCGGCGGTTTCACCGGATTGCGAGATGGTCACGAACAGGGTGTCCGGTTGTACCACCACTTTGCGGTAGCGGAATTCGCTGGCGACTTCGACCTGGCACGGGATCCCGGCCAGCTCTTCCAGCCAGTAACGCGCGACCATGCCGGCGTGATAACTGGTGCCGCAGGCGACGATTTGTACATTGCGGACTTTGGCGAACAGCTCGGCGGCTTGCGGGCCAAAGGCTTGAACCAATACCTGATCGTTGCTCAGGCGACCTTCGAGGGTGCGTTGAACAACCGCAGGCTGCTCGTGGATTTCCTTGAGCATGTAGTGGCGGTATTCACCTTTGTCGGCGGCTTCGGCACCGTCGCTGTACTGCACGGTCTGGCGCTCGACCGCATCGCCGTTGATGTCCCAGATCTGCACGTTATCGCGGCGAATTTCGGCGATATCGCCTTCTTCCAGGTACATGAAGCGGTCAGTGACCTGACGCAGCGCCAACTGGTCAGACGCGAGGAAGTTCTCGCCCAGACCCAGACCGATCACCAACGGGCTGCCACTGCGCGCAGCAACCAGACGATCCGGTTGTTTCGCATTGATCACGGCCAGACCGTAAGCACCGTGCAGTTCCTTGACCGTCGCTTTAAGCGCAACGCTCAGGTCTGGCTGATCCTTGAGTTTGTGGCTGAGCAGGTGGGCGATGACTTCGGTGTCAGTGTCCGAAGTAAATACGTAGCCCAGCGCTTTCAGTTGTTCACGCAAGGCTTCGTGGTTTTCGATGATGCCGTTGTGCACCACCGCGATGTCGCCGGAGAAATGCGGGTGCGCGTTGCGTTCGCACGGTGCGCCGTGAGTCGCCCAACGGGTGTGGGCAATACCGAGGCGACCCACCAGTGGATGCTCGGCCAACGCGGCTTCGAGTTCGCTGACTTTGCCCGGGCGCCGCATGCGCTCAAGGGTTTCGTCGTTGGTGAAGACAGCGACACCGGCGCTGTCATAGCCACGGTATTCAAGGCGCTTGAGGCCTTCGAGCAGGATGGCGGTGATATTACGTTCAGCAACTGCGCCGACAATTCCACACATGCTTATTTCTCCTGACTGACAGCCGCGCAAATCACGGTGATACCGCGGGCCTGTATCTGATCGCGCGCTTCGATAGGCAGGCGATCATCGGTAATTAGGGTATGGACGCTGCTCCACGGCAGTTCCAGATTGGGAATCTTGCGACCGATCTTGTCGGCCTCGACCATGACGATGACTTCCCGCGCGACCTCGGCCATGACCCGGCTCAAACCGAGCAGCTCGTTGAAGGTGGTCGTGCCGCGCACCAGATCGATGCCGTCGGCACCAATGAACAACTGGTCGAAGTCGTAAGAGCGTAGTACCTGCTCGGCAACCTGGCCCTGAAAGGATTCCGAATGCGGATCCCAGGTACCGCCGGTCATCAACAGCACCGGTTCGTGTTCGAGTTCGCTCAAGGCGTTGGCGACGTGCAGGGAATTGGTCATCACCACCAGACCGGGCTGTTGGCCAAGCTCCGGAATCATTGCAGCGGTGGTGCTGCCGCTGTCGATGATGATTCGCGCGTGTTCACGGATACGTTTCACCGCCGCGCGGGCAATCGCCTGTTTGTATTTGGAAACGCTCTGCGCAGTCTCCGCGACCAGTTCCTGCGGCATGGTGATCGCCCCGCCGTAGCGGCGCAGTAACAAGCCGTGGCTTTCCAGCGCGGCCAGATCCTTGCGAATCGTAACTTCTGAGGTTTCGAAGCGCTTGGCCAGTTCATCCACACTGACTTCGCCCTGCTCGTTGAGCAAGGCGAGGATGTTGTGACGGCGTTGCGGCGTGTTGCGTTTCGACATGGGGACTTAAGTTTCGTTTCGAAAGATAACGGAAGTAATCAAAACCTATCGCCCTCAAATCGTCAACCCATCGCCCATAAAAAATCGCAACCACCGACAATTCCCGTAGGAGCTGCCGAAGGCTGCGATCTTTTGATCTTGAAGCCGCTGTGGATAACTCAGTCCTTCTTGATCTTCTCCGGCCGCTTCCAGCCGTCGATATTCCTCTGCCGCGCTCGGCCAACGGCCAACTGCGCGTTATCCACATTCTGCGTAATGGTCGACCCGGCCGCCGTGGTCGCCCCGGCAGAGATATCCACAGGCGCGACCAACGAATTATTGGAGCCAATGAACACATCAGCACCCAACACGGTTTTCCACTTGTTGGCACCGTCGTAGTTGCAAGTAATGGTGCCCGCGCCGATGTTGGTACGCGCTCCGATCTCGGCATCGCCCAGATAAGTCAGATGTCCCGCCTTGGCGCCTTCGCCCATGTGGGCATTTTTCAGCTCAACGAAGTTACCCACATGCGCGCGTGCTTCAAGCACGGTGCCTGGACGCAGACGCGCGAACGGGCCGGCATCGCTGTCCTCGCCCATAACAGCGCCTTCGATATGACTGTTGGCCTTGATCACCACGCCTTTGCGCAGGGTGCTGTCCTTGATCACGCAATTCGGGCCGATGACCACGTCGTCTTCGATGACAACGTTGCCTTCGAGGATCACGTTGATATCGATCAGCACATCGCGGCCCACGCTGACTTCGCCTCGCACGTCGAAACGCGCCGGGTCACGCAGGGTCACGCCTTGCGCCATCAAGCGACGGCCAGCACGCAACTGGTAATGACGCTCCAGCTCGGACAACTGCTTGCGATCGTTGGCGCCCTGCACTTCCATCGGGTCGTGCGGTTGCTCGGTGGCGACAACCAGACCGTCACTGACTGCCATCTCGATCACGTCGGTCAGGTAGTACTCGCCCTGCGCGTTGTTGTTCGACAGACGGCTCATCCAGTCGGCCAGACGATTGGCCGGAACAGCGAGGATACCGGTGTTGCCTTCAGTGATCGCGCGTTGCGCTTCGCTGGCATCTTTATGCTCAACGATCGCGGCCACCTTGCCGTCAGCATCGCGCACGATGCGGCCATAACCGGTTGGGTCTTCCAGTTCGACAGTGAGCAAACCCATCTGCCCGGGCACGACATGTTTGAGCAGACGTTGCAGGGTTTCGACTTCGATCAGCGGTACGTCACCGTAAAGAATGAGCACAGTGTCAGCAGTAATGAACGGCACCGCTTGCGCAGTGGCGTGACCGGTACCGAGTTGTTTGTCTTGCAGGACGAAATTCAGATCATCAGCGGCCAGGCGTTCACGCACCACATCGGCGCCATGGCCGATCACGACATGAATGCGTTGTGGCTCAAGTTGCCGGGCGCTGTGGATAACATGACCCAGCATGGAATTGCCGGCAATCGGATGCAGCACCTTCGGCAGGGCTGAACGCATACGGGTGCCTTGACCGGCCGCGAGGATAACGATTTCAAGAGACATGACTGGCTACCAATCCTGGGTGGTCAGCAACTGCGACCGGTTTTTAGGAATTCGGAAAAGAAAAAAGGGTAGCCGAGGCTACCCTTTTTTATCAATCGCACAACAAGTGGCTGACGGATTAACCGCCAAACTTCTTGCGGATCTGCTGGACGGTGCGCAGCTGAGCTGCAGCCTCGGCCAGACGTGCTGACGCAGCGCTGTAGTCGAAATCAGCGCCTTTTTCATGCAGAGCATGCTCAGCAGCCTTGAGAGCGGCTTGAGCCTGAGCTTCATCCAGGTCGGCGGCACGTTGCACAGTGTCGGCAAGCACTTTGACCATGTTCGGCTGAACCTCGAGGAAACCACCAGAGATGTAGAACACCTCGGGTTCCCCGCCTTGCTTGATCAGGCGGATCGGACCTGGCTTCAGATTAGTGATCAGCGGCGCGTGACCCAGAGCGATACCAAGATCACCCAGTGCACCGTGCGCAATCACCATCTCGACCAGGCCGGAAAAGATTTCTCCTTCCGCGCTGACGATATCGCAATGGACTGTCATAGCCATCTGATTGCCTCAACCTAAATTAGCGCCCGTTGCCGGGCGCCGGGATTACAGTTTCTTGGCTTTCTCGATCGCTTCTTCGATGCCGCCAACCATGTAGAACGCTTGTTCTGGCAGGTGGTCGTAGTCACCGTTGAGGATGCCTTTGAAGCCAGCAATGGTGTCTTTCAGGGAAACGTATTTACCCGAAGCACCGGTGAAGACTTCAGCCACGAAGAACGGCTGCGACAAGAAGCGCTGGATCTTACGAGCACGGTTTACCAACTGCTTGTCGGCTTCCGACAGCTCGTCCATACCCAGGATCGCGATGATGTCCTTCAGCTCTTTGTAACGTTGCAGAACGTACTGAACGCCGCGAGCGGTGTCGTAGTGGTCCTGGCCGATTACGTTCGGGTCCAGCTGGCGCGAAGTCGAATCCAGTGGATCTACCGCTGGGTAGATACCCAGGGAAGCGATGTCACGGGACAGAACGACGGTGGCGTCCAAGTGGGCGAAGGTGGTCGCTGGCGACGGGTCGGTCAAGTCATCCGCAGGTACGTATACCGCTTGGATCGAAGTGATCGAACCTTCCTTGGTCGAAGTGATACGTTCTTGCAGAACGCCCATCTCTTCAGCCAGGGTCGGCTGGTAACCTACTGCCGAAGGCATACGGCCCAGCAGTGCGGATACTTCAGTACCGGCCAGGGTGTAACGATAGATGTTGTCGACGAACAGCAGAACGTCGTTACCTTCGTCACGGAACTTCTCGGCCATGGTCAGGCCGGTCAGTGCTACGCGCAGACGGTTACCCGGCGGCTCGTTCATCTGACCGTAAACCAGTGCCACTTTGTCCAGAACGTTGGAGTCCTTCATCTCGTGGTAGAAGTCGTTACCCTCACGAGTACGCTCACCCACACCGGCGAACACGGAATAACCGCTGTGCTCGATGGCGATGTTACGGATCAGTTCCATCATGTTTACGGTTTTGCCTACACCGGCACCACCGAACAGACCGACTTTACCGCCTTTGGCAAACGGGCAAACCAGGTCGATAACCTTGATGCCGGTTTCCAGCAGGTCGTTGCCGCCTGCCTGTTCAGCGAACGAAGGCGCTGGACGGTGAATGCCCCAACGCTCTTCGGTGTCGATCGGGCCAGCTTCGTCGATCGGGTTACCGAGGACGTCCATGATCCGGCCCAGGGTCGCTTTACCGACCGGTACGGAGATGGCTGCGCCAGAATCGGTAACTTCCAGACCGCGCTTCAAGCCCTCGGTGGAACCCATCGCAATGGTGCGAACCACGCCGTCGCCCAGCTGTTGCTGAACTTCCAGAGTGGTTTCAGCCGCGCTCACTACTTTCAGCGCGTTGTAGATGCTCGGTACGCTGTCGCGTGGAAATTCCACGTCGATAACGGCGCCGATGATTTGAACGATACGTCCGCTACTCATAGCTGGATCCTCTGAATATTTGAACCGTTAAACCGCGGCAGCGCCGCCGACGATTTCCGAGATCTCTTGGGTGATCGCAGCCTGACGCGCCTTGTTGTAGATCAGCTGCAAATCGCTGATCAAATCACCGGCGTTGTCGGTAGCGTTCTTCATCGCGATCATCCGCGCAGCTTGTTCAGCCGCGTTGTTCTCGACCACCGCCTGGTAGACCTGCGACTCAACGTAGCGGACCATCAAGCCGTCAAGCAGCTCTTTGGCATCCGGTTCGTAGAGATAGTCCCAGTGGTGCTTGAGATCCTGATCCGGGGTGGCCACCAGTGGAATCAACTGCTCCACGGTAGGCTGTTGCGTCATGGTGTTGATGAACTTGTTGGACACCACGGACAGGCGGTCAATACGGCCGTCCAGGTAGGCATCCAGCATCACCTTGACGCTGCCGATCAGATCATTGATCGACGGCTCTTCACCCAGGTGGCTGATAGCTGCAACGACGTTACCGCCGAAGTTGCGGAAAAAGGCCGCACCTTTGCTACCAACGACACACAGATCAATCTCGACGCCGTTTTCGCGGTTTACCGCCATGTCCTTGACCAGGGCCTTGAACAGGTTGGTGTTCAAGCCGCCGCACAAACCACGGTCACTGCTCACAACGACATAACCCACACGCTTGATTTCGCGGTCGATCATGAACGGGTGGCGGTATTCCGGGTTGGCGTTGGCCAGATGCCCAATTACCTGGCGGATACGCTCCGCATAAGGACGGCTAGCAGCCATGCGCATTTGTGCCTTGCGCATTTTGCTGACCGCCACTTTTTCCATGGCGCTGGTAATCTTTTGCGTGCTTTTGATGCTCGCAATCTTACTGCGAATCTCTTTTGCGCCTGCCATGTAACACCTATCAGGTTAGCAAGCGGGAGCCTCGCGGCTCCCGCTGCGGCTTACCAGGTTTGGGTGGCCTTGAACTTCTCGATACCGGCTTTCATGCCAGCGTCGATTTCGTCATTGAAGTCACCTTTAACGTTGATCTTGGCCATCAAATCGGCGTGATCGCGGTTGAAGAAAGCAATCAGCGCTTGTTCGAAGCTGCCGATCTTGGCGATTTCAATGTCAGTCAGGAACCCACGCTCAGCGGCATACAGCGACAGCGCCATGTCAGCGATCGACATTGGTGCGTATTGCTTCTGCTTCATCAGCTCGGTAACGCGCTGACCATGCTCAAGTTGCTTACGGGTCGCTTCGTCCAGGTCAGAAGCGAACTGGGCGAATGCCGCCAGTTCACGGTACTGAGCCAGAGCGGTACGGATACCACCGGAGAGCTTCTTGATGATCTTGGTCTGAGCGGCACCACCCACACGGGATACCGAAACACCGGCGTTCACTGCAGGGCGGATGCCCGAGTTGAACATGGCCGATTCCAGGAAGATCTGACCGTCGGTGATGGAAATCACGTTGGTCGGAACGAACGCGGAAACGTCGCCAGCCTGGGTTTCGATGATCGGCAGTGCGGTCAGGGAACCGGTTTTGCCGGTCACTGCGCCGTTGGTGAACTTCTCTACGTACTCTTCCGAAACGCGGGATGCGCGCTCCAGCAGACGGGAGTGGAGATAGAACACGTCGCCTGGGTAAGCTTCACGGCCTGGTGGACGGCGCAGCAGCAGGGAAATCTGGCGGTAAGCCACTGCTTGCTTGGACAGATCGTCATAAACGATCAGCGCGTCTTCACCGCGGTCGCGGAAGAATTCACCCATGGTGCAACCGGAGTACGGTGCCAGGAATTGCAGCGCAGGAGATTCCGAAGCACTGGCAGCCACGATGATCGTGTTGGCCAGGGCGCCGTTTTCTTCCAGCTTGCGAACCACGTTGGCGATGGTCGATTGTTTCTGACCGATGGCTACGTAGACGCAGAAAATGCCGCTGTCTTTCTGGTTGATGATCGCGTCGATCGCCAGAGCGGTTTTACCGATCTGACGGTCACCGATGATCAGCTCACGCTGGCCACGGCCGACAGGGATCATCGCATCGACAGCCTTGTAGCCAGTCTGTACAGGCTGGTCTACCGACTTACGCCAGATCACGCCCGGAGCAACTTTCTCGACCGCGTCGGTCAAGGTGTTGCCCAGTGGACCTTTGCCGTCAACAGGGTTACCCAGTGCGTCGACTACGCGACCCAGCAGTTCCTTACCAACCGGAACTTCGAGGATGCGGCCGGTGCACTTGGCGCTCATGCCTTCAGCCAGAGACTGGTAAGCGCCCAATACAACGGCACCTACGGAGTCTTGCTCCAGGTTGAGAGCCATACCGTAGACGCCGCCCGGAAACTCGATCATCTCGCCGTACATAACATCGGCCAGACCGTGAATCCGCACGATGCCGTCAGATACGCTGACGACAGTGCCTTCGTTACGGGCTTGGGAGGTCACATCGAGCTTGTCGATGCGGCCCTTGATAATTTCACTTATTTCGGAAGGATTGAGTTGCTGCATTGCTCTGCTGCCCCTTCAAACTCAAGATTTCAATGCTTCGGCAAGTTTCGCGATTTTGCCGCGAATCGAGCCATCGATAACCAGGTCGCCGGCGCGGATAACGACACCACCTATAAGGGCAGCATCCTCCGCAACTTGCAGGCGCACTTCCCGGTTGAGTCGTGCACTGAGAACCTTGGCGAGTTTGTCTTGCTGTTCTTGGTTCAATGCAAAAGCACTGGTCACTTCAACGTCTACCGACTTCTCTTGTTCGGCCTTGTACAGGTCGAAAAGAGCGGCAATCTCCGGCAGAAGCGGGAGACGGTCGTTTTCGGCAACGACATTGATGAAGTTCTGTGCCTTGGCATCAAACTTGTCGCCGCACACGTCAATAAACGTGGCGGCCTTTTCTGCGCTCGTCAGTCGCGGGGCCTTGAGCACGCGCTGCATGGTGTCGTCTTGCGACACCGCTGCAGCCAGGCCGAGCATGGCTGACCAATTGGCCAGTTGCTGGTGGGCCTGAGCGTGCTCGAAGGCCGCCTTAGCGTAAGGTCGGGCCAACGTGGTCAGTTCTGCCATGATCGCCCTCGCTTAGATTTCAGCAGCCAGTTGGTTAACCAGCTCTGCGTGCGCGTTTTGATCGATTGTGGCACCCAGGATCTTCTCGGCGCCGCCGACAGCCAGCAAGCCCACTTGGGCACGCAGCTTGTCTTTGACACTGTTCAGTTCCTGTTCGATCTCGGCTTGAGCCTGAACCTTCACACGGTCAGCATCGACACGGGCCTTTTCAACGGCCTCTTCGACAATCTGGTTACCGCGTTTCTTGGCTTGCTCGATGATTTCAGCTGCCTGAGCTTTCGCTTCGCGCAGTTGCTGACCCGCTTTTTCTTGGGCCAACTCCAGGTCGCGAGCTGCACGGCTGGCAGCGTCCAGACCATCAGCGATCTTCTTTTGACGTTCGTGCAGAGCAGCGATGACCGGAGGCCATACATACTTCATGCAGAACAGTACAAAAATCAGGAACGCAACGGACTGGCCAATCAGGGTCGCATTAATGTTCACGCCAACACCTCGCAGTTACGTTGTCCATCACATCAAATTACTCGGAAGAATCCGGGTAATTAGCCAGCGATCTGACCAACGAACGGGTTCGCAAAGGTGAAGAACAGAGCGATACCAACACCGATCATGGTTACGGCGTCGAGCAGACCGGCAACGATGAACATTTTAACTTGCAGCATTGGAACCATTTCTGGCTGACGCGCTGCGCCTTCCAGGAACTTGCCGCCCAGCAGGCCGAAACCAATTGCGGTACCCAGTGCGCCCAGGCCGATCAACAGTGCAACAGCGATAGCGGTTAGACCAACTACAGTTTCCATCTTTCCTCCCGACTTTTACGTCGTATGGTTTAGGTTTTTTAGATTAAAGCGGTAAAACAAATCGTTTCAGGTGCCCTGTGAAGAGCCCCTTCCCGTTTGACCGGGAAGGACATCAGACTAGTCGAGACTGGTCTTAATGGTTTTCTTCGTGCGCCATCGACAGGTAGACGATGGTCAGCATCATGAAGATGAACGCCTGCAGCGTGATGATCAGGATGTGGAACACAGCCCACGCCCACTGCAGAACAACGCCCAGGCCGCTCAGCCAGAGCAGACCGCTGCCGAACATCACAGCGATCAGAATGAACACCAGCTCGCCGGCATACATGTTGCCGAACAGACGCAGAGCCAGAGAGATCGGTTTGGCGATCAGGGTCACGAATTCCAGCAGGAAGTTCACCGGGATCAGCAGGGCTTGAACGAAGATGTTCTTGCTGCCGAACGGGTGCAGGGTCAGTTCGCCGATGAAGCCGCCGAAGCCCTTGACCTTGATGCTATAGAAAATGATCAGTGCGAAAACCGAGAACGCCATGCCCAGGGTCGCGTTCGGGTCGGTAGTCGACACGGCGCGGAACGGGATGTGGTGGTCGCCGGAGATCAGGATGGCCAGCTGAGGAATCCAGTCGACCGGTACCAGGTCGACGGCGTTCATCAGGAACACCCAGACGAAGATGGTCAGTGCCAGCGGTGCAATCACCGGGCTACGGCCATGGAAGCTGTCTTTCACGCTGCCATCGACGAATTCGACCAATACTTCAACGAAGTTCTGCAAAGCACCCGGCTGACCCGAAGTCGCTTTCTTTGCCGCCATGCGGAAAAGAAGTACGAAGATCAGACCCAACGCGACCGACCAGCCGAGAGTATCGACGTGGAAAGCCCAGAAGCCCATTTCTTTGGCTTCTGCTGCGGTATGGGCAAAGCCCCAGCCGCCGTTAGGTAGCTGACCGAAGGTCAGGTTCTGCAAGTGGTGCTGGATATAGCCCGAAGCGGTTGTTTCTGCCATGGTTGCCTCAAACGCCCTAAGGTCTCGAAAGTCTTGTTCTCATCAGCAGGGGAGCGAACCAGCTGACCGACTGAGTCAGCACGAACGCGCCGAATACAGCTATCGGCGCCAGTGGCTTAACACCTGCAAACACCAGTGCAAAGAGCACTGCCGTCAAAATCAGTTTGCCTGCCTCGCCGGCATAAAATGACCGGACGATGGACTGGGCTGCTCGGGCGCCGGAAAACCGAAATGCCTTGTGAGCGAAATAAACATTGGGCAGCAAGGCTATCAGGCCTCCGCAAAGTCCCGAGTATCCGGCAACGACTCCGTGCCATTGCCAGAGCGCCAAAGCGGCAATGAGCAAAATGACAAATTGAGCCATTAACACCGGAAAAACCGCCAGGCGATGGAACGGCAGGCGGTTTGGCTTGCGGGTTTCCATCACGTTTGCTCTCCAATGGTCGGCTGCCAGAATTCAATAACTTGGCATAATTTGTGCCGACAAAATGCGCGCAGAGTATAGGGGCGGTTCTGCCCCTATTCAACTGTCAGGTAGTGATTTCCGACTGCGCGCTACATGAGGAAATGTTTCAGCGGATGTGTGCGAGCACACCTTGAAGCTCATCGAGGGAGTTGTAACCGATCACCAACTGACCCTTTCCCTTCTTGCCGTGGCGAATCTGCACCGCAGAGCCTAGGCGCTCGGCCAGACGCTGTTCGAGACGAGCGATATCCGGGTCGGGTTTGGTCGCCTCCACAGGCTCCGGTTTGCCACTCAACCACTGACGAACCAGTGCCTCAGTTTGGCGCACAGTGAGACCGCGTGCGACAACATGTCGCGCCCCTTCCACCTGCTGATTTTCCGGCAGACCGAGCAATGCACGGGCGTGACCCATTTCCAGGTCGCCGTGGGACAGCATGGTCTTGATGACTTCCGGCAGCGCAATAAGCCGCAACAGGTTAGCCACAGTGACGCGGGACTTACCCACAGCCTCGGCAACTTGTTGCTGAGTGAGCTGGAATTCCTGCTGCAAACGCTGCAGAGCCACCGCTTCTTCGATCGGATTGAGGTCTTCGCGCTGGATGTTCTCGATCAGCGCGATGGCGATTGCGGTTTCATCCGGCACATCGCGGACCATCGCCGGGATGGTTTCCTGGCCGGCTTGCTGACTTGCGCGCCAGCGACGTTCACCGGCGATGATCTCGAAGCGGCCACCGCCAATCGGGCGCACCACGATCGGCTGCATTACGCCTTGCGCCTTGATCGACGCTGCCAGTTCTTCCAGCGCCTGCGGATCCATGTCACGGCGCGGCTGGTATTTACCGCGCTGCAGCAGATCCAGCGGCAGATGTTGCAACTCACGGGTGTCAGCCTGCGCGGCTTGTTCTTCCAGCGCGCTGACGGTCGGACCACTCAGCAGTGCATCCAGTCCACGTCCGAGACCTCGTTTCTTGACGGCCATGGGGATTCCTTAAGTTGCCTGAGCGGCGGCGATGCGTGAATTTTTGCGCTGACGGCGAACCATCTCGCCGGCCAGGGCCAGATAAGCCAGGGCGCCACGCGATTGTTTGTCGTAGGCCAGCGCCGGCATGCCGTAGCTCGGCGCTTCGGCCAGACGGATGTTGCGCGGGATCACCGTGTCGTAGAGCTGCTCGCCGAAGTGTTCCTTGAGCTGCGCCGAAACGTCATTCATCAGGCTCAGGCGCGGGTCATACATGGTCCGCAGCAGGCCTTCGACTTTCAGGTTCGGATTGAGCAGTTCGGCGATGCGCTTGATGTTATCCACAAGGTCGCTCAGCCCTTCGAGCGCAAAGTACTCGCACTGCATGGGGATAATGACCCCATCGGCGGCGACCAATGCGTTCAGCGTAAGCATCGACAGCGACGGCGGGCAGTCGATCAAAATGTAATCGTAGTTTTCGCGGATCGGCGCCAGCGCGCTGCGCAGACGGCTTTCCTTCATCTGCATTTCCAGCAGCACCACTTCGGCCGCCGTCAAATCGCGGTTGGCCGGCAGCAGTTGATAACCGCCGTGCTCGGAATAGTGCATGGCCTGGGCCAGATCGCATTCGCCGATCAGCAGGTCGTAGACCGAGTTTTCCAGGCCGTGTTTATCCACACCGCTACCCATGGTGGCGTTGCCCTGTGGATCGAGATCGATCAACAGCACCCGGCGCTTGGTCGCGACCAGGGATGCTGCGAGGTTGATGCAGGTGGTGGTCTTGCCCACACCACCCTTCTGGTTCGCTATCGCGAATACCTTAGCCATTCTTGCTTGTGTTCCCAATCATGCCGTGCGGCGCAGTATCAGCAGATGGCGTTGGCCTTGGCAACCGGGTACGGCCAGGGCGTGTTCGCTATCGAGTTTGAAGTCTGCCGGCAATGCTACCAGCTCATCGGCCGGATGAACGCCCTTCATTGCCAGCCAGCGTGTATCGGCATCGCCGAGGTGGCGAGTCCAGTTGGTGAAGTTTTCCATGCTGCTGAACGCCCGGGAAATGATCCCGTTGAACGGCTGCGCAGGCTGGAACGCTTCGACACGACTGTGGATAACTTGCAGGTTATCCAGTTTGAGTTCGAGTTTGACCTGGGTCAGGAAGCGGGTTTTCTTGCCGTTGCTGTCCAGACAGGTCACTTGCGAGTCTGGATACAAAATCGCCAACGGGATTCCCGGCATGCCGCCGCCGCTGCCAACGTCAAGCCAGCGACCATTTTCAATGAACGACATCACGCTGAGACTATCGAGCAAGTGCCGCGAAACCATTTCGTCCGGATCGCGCACGGCGGTCAGGTTGTAGGCCTGGTTCCATTTGATCAACAGGGCCAGATAACCCAGCAGCAATTCGTGCTGGGTTTCAGTGAGATTGACACCGAGCTCGCGGGCTCCTGTGGATAACTCTTCGGCGTGTTGCGAAGTGACCTTAGAACTCAAGCGCTTTGCTCCAACTGACGGCCCGCGCCGCGTTTTTTCAAATGAATCATCAACAGCGAAATCGCTGCCGGGGTCACACCCGGGATCCGCGAAGCCTGGCCCAGCGTCTCTGGTCGAGTCGCGCCAAGCTTGCTCTGGATCTCCTTGGAGAGACCGGAAATGTTGGTGTAATCGATATCCACAGGCAATTTCGTGTCTTCACTGGCGCGCAGACGGGCGATTTCGTCCTGTTGACGATCAATGTAACCGGCGTATTTGGTCTTGATTTCAACCTGCTCGGCGACCTGTGGATCTTCCGCGCCGTTGCCGGTCACTTCGACCAGACCAGCGTAGTCGATTTCCGGACGACTCAAGAGGTTGAGCAAGTTGTATTCGTGAGTCAGCGGCGTGCCGAATTTCTCGGCAATCGCATCGCCCTGCTGCGTGTTCGGGCGAACCCAAGTGCTTTTCAGGCGCTGTTCTTCCAGCTCGATGCTTTCGCGTTTCTTGCAGAAGGCCGCCCAACGGGCGTCATCGACCAGACCGAGTTCGCGACCTTTTTCGGTCAGACGCAGGTCGGCGTTGTCTTCGCGCAGAATCAGGCGGTACTCGGCACGGGAAGTGAACATGCGGTACGGCTCTTGAGTGCCAAGGGTGATCAGGTCGTCGACCAACACGCCGATGTACGCCTCATCGCGACGCGGGCACCAGGCTTCTTTGCCCTTGGCGCGCAGTGCGGCGTTGGCGCCAGCGAGCAAACCTTGGGCGCCGGCTTCTTCGTAACCGGTGGTGCCGTTGATTTGCCCGGCGAAGAACAGACCGCCAATGACTTTGGTTTCCAGACTGTACTTCAGGTCGCGCGGATCGAAGTAGTCGTACTCGATGGCATAGCCCGGACGCACGATGTGTGCGTTTTCCATGCCGCGGATCGATTGCACGATCTGCAATTGCACGTCGAACGGCAAGCTTGTGGATATCCCGTTCGGGTACAGCTCATGGGTGGTCAAACCTTCCGGTTCGATAAACACCTGATGGCTTTCCTTGTCGGCAAAGCGGTGGATCTTGTCTTCGATCGACGGGCAATAACGCGGACCGATGCCTTCGATTTCACCGGCAGCCGAATACATCGGCGAACGATCGAGGTTCGCGGCAATGATTTCGTGGGTGCGGGCGTTGGTGTGCGTAATCCAGCAGCTCACTTGGCGTGGATGCTGTTCTTTGTTGCCCATGAACGACATCACCGGGATCGGCGTATCGCCGGGCTGCTCGGTCATTACCGAGAAATCCACAGACTTGCCGTCGATACGCGGCGGTGTACCGGTTTTCAGGCGACCGACCCGCAGTGGCATTTCACGCAGACGGTGAGCCAGCGCGATCGACGGTGGATCACCGGCTCGACCGCCGGAAAAATTCTGCAAACCGATGTGGATAAGTCCGCCGAGGAAGGTACCGGTGGTCAACACCACGGAATCGGCGAAGAAGCGCAGACCCATTTGCGTGACAACACCGCGGACTTGTTCCTGTTCGACGATCAGATCGTCAGCAGCTTGTTGAAATATCCACAGGTTCGGCTGGTTTTCCAGGATTTCACGGACAGCGGCTTTGTACAGAATCCGGTCAGCTTGCGCACGGGTCGCCCTTACGGCTGGGCCTTTGCGGCTGTTCAACACGCGAAACTGGATGCCGCCCAAATCGGTGGCCATGGCCATCGCGCCGCCGAGGGCATCGATTTCCTTGACCAGATGGCTTTTGCCAATGCCACCAATGGCCGGGTTGCAACTCATGGCTCCGAGGGTTTCCACGTTATGCGTCAGCAACAGGGTTTTTGCCCCCATACGTGCTGAGGCCAGTGCTGCCTCGGTACCGGCATGACCGCCGCCGATGACGATCACTTCAAAACGGGAAGGGAAATCCACCACGCACCTCGTGCCTGCTTAAGTAGGTAATTCAGGAATAGTTTGAGATCAGGTTTCTGGACCTGGTCGACAAGTATAGGGACTTCGCCCTTCCTAAAGAACCCTTTGCACAAAATTTAACCAGCTGTGGAGAACTCGAGGTTAAAAGAATAAAAAAGAGAGAAATTTATAAAACCTTTGTTTTTATGTTTATTTCTACTGAGGCACGTTTCTGTGGATAGATCGCTACAGGCCTTTATATTCAATATGTACAGAGATTCAAAACCCTGTGATCATGTGCCAATGAGGACCTTGGATAACCGGTTTAAGCCTGTGGATGAAAGGGGCGTTTATCCACAGGGGCGGTTATGTCCAGTTTTCAGGCCCTGTTATCAACTGCCCTTAGTGGCAGTTATTCACAGGGCTTAATCCACAGAAAAACGATACAACGGCTTTTTCACAGCGCAAAAAAAACGCCAGCGAGGGTTCGCTGGCGACAAAGAAGCCGATGGAGGGAAGTGCGAGGGCTATTGTGAGAGAACGTAACAGGGGCTAATAATAGGCATTATCATTAACTCATCAGTTTTTCCCCATGTCCCTACCCGCCCACACTGCTGCGATCGAGCAAATCTACGAGCAACACCATTCGTGGCTATATGGCTGGCTCAAGGGCAAATTGCATGACGCCTGCGATGCGGCCGATGTAGCGCATGACACGTTTGTGCGGATTCTCGCGGCGCGCAACGCCGCGCAGATTCGTGAACCACGGGACTATCTGGCGACTGTTGCACGCGGGCTGGTGATCGATCGTTATCGCAGGAAGGCTATCGAAGCTGCGTATTTGCAGACCGTGGCAGCTCGACCGCAAGCCACCGCCATCAGCGAGGAAGACAAGGCGCTGATCATCGAAACTCTGGTCGCTGTGGATAAAGCCTTGGCGGGGCTCGGCCCCAGAAGCCAACAGATTTTCATGCTGTCGCAGATCGATGGCCGGACTTATCAACAGATCGCCCTGCAGCTAAAGGTTTCGCTGACCACGGTGAAGAAACACATGATCCGTGCCCTGACGGAATGTGCCCTGATCATGGCGCAACATTGATGGCCATCGCTCCCGATCGCCAGGTTTTCGAAGCCGCCGCCAGTTGGTATGTGCAGTTTCAGACGGACCCGCCGACGCTCGCCGAACAGAGGGCCTGGCAGCTGTGGATAGACAGTGATCCAGCGCACCTGGCGGCATGGAACCAGATGGAACAACTGCAGCGCCACCTCGGTACGTTGCCGCCTGATTTGAAACGTCGCGCCCTGAATACCGGACAGCAACGACGCCAGGTGCTCAAGTTGTTGCTGCTCGCTGCGGGGACGGGGTTCGTTGGCTGGAATGTCCAGCAACACACATCGCTGGGGAATGTCTGGGCCGACTATAAAACTGGCGTTGGCCAGCGTCGCAACCTGACATTGGCTGATGGCAGTCAGATTCAGCTCAACACCGACACTGCCATTGACGTGTCTTTTGATCCGACGCAGCGGCTGATTCGCCTGCGCTCCGGCGAGATCCTGATTCAAACCGGCAAACTTGGCGATCAACGGCCCTTTTTCGTCGACACCCGTGATGGCCGGATTCAAGCGCTGGGCACCCGGTTTTCCGTACATCAGTTATCGGAGTCTACCCGTGTCGGTGTGCTGGAAGACCGGATCAGCGTTCAGCCTGCTGATCTATCAACAGCCGCAATTATTCTGAACGCAGGCGAAGGGGCCGACTTTGATCGTCGACACATCGGGCTCACTCATCCCTTCAAATCCACGGAAGTGGCGTGGACCAATGGCCAGTTGATTGTGCTCAATGCACGCTTGGGCGACGTGATTGAAGAATTGGGCCGCTATCGCCGCGGTGTTTTGCACTGCGATAACCGCGCGCGGGATCTGCGGGTATCCGGCACATTCCGGCTCGACTCCACCGATGCAGTGCTGGCCAATCTTCAGGCTTCGCTGCCAATCGACGTGCGCTATTTCACCCGTTACTGGGTCTCGATCAGCCACAGCGCTTGATCGAAATGTCACTTGGGGAAAATAAATCGACAACAGGGTTATCTTTTTTTGCCCTGACCCGGCCCTACAGGTAATCGCGATAAACGCGGCTCTTTGCCACCTTCAGGGCTAATCCACACATGCGTCTTTCCACGTTTCGTCAGCGTTTTTCCTACCACTGCATTGCTTACAGCCTACTGATGACCAGCGCTGCGTCCTGCCTGGTGATTAGCCATAACGCGATCGCTGCAACGGTCGCCCAGCGTTATGCCATTGCCGCCGGCCCGCTGGACAATGCCTTGAGCCAGTTCGCCTCCGCTGCGAATGTAATCCTGTCGTTCTCGCCGCAACAGACCAGCCGTTTGCGCAGTGCCGGTTTGAACGGCGATTTCACCGTCGACCAGGGTTTCGCCCAACTGCTGCAAGGCTCGGGGTTGCAAGCCGTACCACAGGCGCCGGGCAGTTACATTTTGCAGGCACTGCCCAACGGCGACGCACTGGAATTGGCCCCGACCAACATTAACGGTCAGTTGGCCAATCCGATGAATCTGGATTACGCCGCCGACGTCGGTTACAAAGCGCAGAACAGCCGGATCGGTACGAAAACCAGTACGCCATTGTCGGAAACACCGCGTTCCGTGTCCGTCGTCACTGCCCAGCGCATGAAAGATCAGAAATCTCAGACACTCACTGAAGTACTCGGCTACGTTCCGGGAATCTTCGCGCCACCCTTTGCCGCCGGCGACAGTCTGGCTGGAGACCTGTTCTACATTCGCGGTTTCAACGCTACCGATTATGGCTACGGTCTTTTGCGCGATGGACTACGCGTACAGGGCAATCGTTATGACACCAGCACCGAGCCTTACGGACTTGAGCGGGTCGAGATTTTCCGCGGCCCGTCTTCTCTGTTGTATGGGGAAAACGCACCGGGCGGTCTGGTCAATCTTGTTAGCAAACGTCCGACCGCTGCACCGCAGGGCGAAGTGCAATTGGGTTATGGCTCGAACAATCGCCGGCAGATCGGCGTCGATGTCTCCGGTCCACTCAATGACAGCGGCAACGTTCTCGGGCGGGTGGTGATGCTTGGGCGCAAGTCGGACACCCAGACCGATCATGTCCCGGACGACCGGATCTACATTGCGCCATCCCTGACCCTGAATTTCGATGATTTCAACACGCTGACTCTGCTGGCCAACTACCAGAAGGATCACACCAACATGGAACTTGGCCTACCGGCGGCCGGTACTTTGCTGACAAACTCCAACGGCAAGTTATCCAAAGGCACCCTGCTCGGCGACCCGGACTGGAACACTTTCGAACGGGAAACCTGGAGCACCGGTTACGAGTTCAGCCACTCGTTCAACGACGATTGGCAGTTCCGTCAGAACTCGCGCTACATGCAGTCGCGCATTACCCGTCACGAAACCTGGCCGGGCAACCTCAACAACGCCGGGTTTGGCACACGCCTGAACATGACTGCGTACGATCGCTTCAACAAGTCGATGGTGTACTCGCTGGATAACCAGCTGGAAGGCAAGTTCCAGGTCGGCGGTCTGGAGAACACCGTGTTGTTCGGCGCCAGCTACGACCGTACCTCGTTCAATCAGGACTGGAACGCTGGCATCGTCGGGCCGATCGATGTGTATAACCCTGTGTACCTACGTGACCCGACGACACCGATTGCTGTGCAAAACACCTTGCTCGAGCAACAGATGAAAGGTGTTTATGCACAGATCCAAAGCAAGTACGACCATTGGTTGTTTCTGCTCGGTGGCCGTCAGGACTGGGTCGACAGTGATTTCCGCGACAAGGTCGCCCAGTCGAGCGACATCAGTTCCGAGGACAAGAAGTTCACCTATCAGGGCGGCGTGATGTACCAGTTCGACAACGGCATGACGCCGTATGTCAGCTATTCCACCTCGTTCGTACCGGTGCAGCAGATTTCCAATGCCGGCGCACCGCTCGACCCGATCACCAGCAGCCAATACGAAGTGGGTCTGAAATACGAACCGATCGGCTGGGATACTGCGTTTACCGCTTCGGTGTACGACCTGCGCAAAAAGGACGACACCTACTTCGACTCGACGACAGCGACCTACCGCCAGGTCGGCGAAAGCCGTTCCAAAGGTGTGGAACTGGAACTGAACAGCAATCTGACCCAGAACCTCAATGTGACAGCGGCCTACACCTACACCGATGCGCGGATTACCAAAGATGCCGCGACGTCATTGGTCAAAGGCCATCAAATGACCGGGGTGCCACGTAATCAGGCTTCGGTCTGGACGAAATACCGATTCCTCGATGGCGACTTGAAAGGCCTGTATGTCGGCGGTGGTGTGCGTTACTTCGACAGTGCCTTCGCCTACACCTCGCCTTCTCTGTACGGCAAGCTCGATGCCGGCGATGTCACGTTGGTGGATGCGGCGATCGGTTATCAAATCGACACGAATTGGAGCGTCGATCTGAACGCGAAAAACCTGTTCGACAAGGAATATGTGTCGGGATGCAACGATGCTGGTCGTTGTTATTGGGGCGAAGATCGCACCTTGCTGGGGACGGTGTCTTACAACTGGTAAAGCAAAAAAGGGGCTGTGGATAAATATTCCACAGCCCCTTTTGTTATTTGCCGATGCAGAAGCTGGAAAAGATCCTTCCCAGCAGATCATCGGAGCTGAACGCCCCGGTGATTTCACCTAGAGAATGCTGGGCCTGACGCAAATCTTCGGCGAGCAATTCGCCGGCGCCGGCCAATGTAAGTTGCGCGCGGCCGTGTTCCAACGCGGCGCTGGCGTGACGTAATGCCTCCAAATGGCGGCGACGTGCACTGAAGCTGCTTTCCGAAGTTTGCTCGTAACCCATGCAGGCTTTGAGATGGTCACGCAGCAAGTCCAGTCCTTCACCGGCCGACTTGGCACTCAGACTGATCGTCACATGCCCGTCTTCACTGGTTTCGAGGGCAATTGCTTCGCCCGTCAGATCCGCTTTGTTGCGGATCAGGGTAACTTTCGCCGGATCCGGACGGGTCTCGAGGAATTCCGGCCACAATGCAAACGGGTCCAGTGCTTCCGGAGCGGTCGCATCGACCACCAGCAACACCCGATCGGCTTCACCAATAGCCTTCAATGCCCGTTCAACACCGATCTTTTCCACATGATCATCGGTATCACGCAGCCCTGCAGTATCGACAACATGCAACGGCATGCCGTCGATGTGGATATGTTCGCGCAGGATATCCCGCGTGGTGCCGGCAATCTCCGTCACGATGGCAGCTTCGCGACCGGCCAAAGCATTCAACAGGCTGGACTTGCCGGCATTCGGACGACCGGCGATCACCACGGTCATGCCATCGCGCAACAAAGCGCCCTGCCCGGCTTCACGCAGTACTGTGGATAACTCGTTGCGCACTTTGTCGAGCATGTTCAACACATGGCCATCGGCGAGGAAGTCGATTTCCTCTTCCGGAAAGTCGATGGCGGCTTCGACGTAGATACGCAAACCGATCAACTGCTCGGTCAAGTTATGCACACGTTGGGAAAATGCACCCTGCAATGAGCGCAGGGCATTACGCGCAGCCTGGGCCGAACTGGCCTCGATCAAATCGGCAATCGCCTCGGCCTGGGCCAGGTCGAGTTTGTCATTGAGGAAAGCACGTTCACTGAATTCACCCGGACGGGCCAAACGGCAACCCAACTCCAGGCAACGCTTGAGCAACATATCCAGAACGATCGGGCCGCCGTGGCCTTGCAGTTCCAGCACGTCTTCGCCGGTGAAAGAGTTCGGTCCCGGGAAATACAGGGCCAGGCCCTCGTCCAGGACTTGCTGGTCGTCACTGAAAAACGGCCCGTAATGGGCGTAACGCGGTTTCAGCTCACGGCCGCTGATGGCTTTGGCTGCAACACTGGCCAGCGGCCCGGAAATACGGACGATGCCCACACCGCCGCGACCCTGAGCGGTGGCGACGGCGGCGATGGTTTCACGAGGTGTGCTCATAAACCGGAATCCAGACAAAAGTGGCAGATAGCAAAACGCCCCACTAGGGGGCGTTTTGAGTGGTGTTATCCACAGTGCAAGTTACGCCTCGGCTTTTTTCGTCGCCGCTTCGATCTTACGCGTGATGTACCACTGTTGTGCAATCGACAGGCAGTTGTTCACAACCCAGTACAGCACCAGACCTGCCGGGAACCACAGGAAGAAGAAGGTGAAGATGATTGGCATCATTTTCATGACCTTCGCCTGCATCGGATCCGGAGGAGTCGGGTTCAGCTGCTGCTGGATGAACATGGTTGCACCCATGATGATCGGCAGAATGAAGAACGGATCCTTGATCGACAGGTCAGTGATCCACAGCATGAACGGCGCCTGGCGCATTTCCACGCTTTCCAGCAGAACCCAGTACAGCGAAAGGAAAACCGGCATCTGCACGAGGATCGGCAAGCAGCCGCCCAGCGGATTGATCTTCTCTTTCTTGTACAGCTCCATCATGGCTTGCGACATTTTCTGCCGGTCATCGCCATGTTGCTCTTTCAGAGCAGCCAGTTTCGGCGCGACAGCACGCATGCGCGCCATCGATTTGTAGCTGGCAGCCGACAGCGGGAAGAAAATACCCTTGATCAGCATGGTCAGGAAGATGATCGACCAGCCCCAGTTACCGACGATGGCGTGGATGTGTTGCAGCAGCCAGAAGATTGGCTGGGCAATGAACCACAGAATGCCGTAGTCGACGGTCAGTTCCAGACCTGGGGACAACTCTTTCAGCACAGCCTGGCTTTTCGGACCGGCGTACAGCACAGCGCTGGTTTCAACTTTGGCACCCGGAGCAGCGGTCAGTGTTGGACCGGTGTAACCGATGATGTAGTTGCCTTTGCTGTCTTTACGGGTCTGGACGATGTTGTTTTCGCCCTTGGCCGGAATCCACGCGGTCACGAAGTAGTGTTGCAGCCAGGCTACCCAGCCACCGGTGACGGTTTCTTTCAGCTGCGCCTTGTCCATGTCCTTCATGGACACTTTCTTGTACGGCTCCGAACTTGTCCACAGGGCGGCGCCCAGGTAAGTCGCGGTGCCAGTAGCAGTAGTGGACGAAGGATCAGCGCTGTTGTCGCGTTTCAACTGAGCAAACATTGCGCCGTTCCAGGGCTGAGCGCTCTGGTTATCCACAATGTAGGAAACGGCTACGTCATACAGGCCGCGTTTCAGGGTGAAACGCTTGATGTAGTTGACGCCGTCCTTGCTGAACTTCAGGTCGACGACCAGTTGGTCCTGACCGTCAGCCAGTTGATAAGTCTTCTTCTCCGAAGAGTAGACCGGACGACCGGCCGGATTTGCATCCGGGCCATTGGTGCCGATCAGACCGCTTTGGGCCAGATAAACACGTTCGCCACCGTTATCGAACAGTTGGAACGGCACATCAGGACGATCCTGACGACGTGGATACAGAGGCAAGGTCAGTTGAGCGACATCGCCACCTTGTGGATCGATCGCGAGATCGAGCACGTCGGTTTTGATCTGGATCAGATCCTTGCTGGCGGCTACCGGCGTTTCGGCAGGTGCGCTGGTATCGCTAGCGGCGCGCGGAATATCGTCACTGGCGGCAGCATTATTGCCAGTGGCGGTGTCCGGCAAACCGGATGTAGTCGTACTGGAAGCAACATTCTGAGTCGGCAGGGCAGCCTGACCATAGTCCTGGTTCCATTTAAGGACCATAACGTAGGCCACGATTGCCAGGGCGACGATCAGGATCGTGCGTTTGATATCCATGATTACTCGGCCATCGAAGAAGAACGGGAGGTAGGGATAGGTGGAACCGGGTCATAACCACCGGGATTCCACGGATGACAGCGACCTAAACGACGAAAGGCCAGCCAGCCACCGCGCAGAAGGCCATGATTTTCGATGGCTTCTAACGCGTAGCAGGAACAACTGGGGTAGAAACGACAGTGGTTGGCCATTAAAGGACTAATGGCATAGCGATAAAACTGGATCGGAACGAGGGCCAGTTTACGCATCTGGACTGTCTACCCCTACAGTTTCGGTTTTGACTTCTGGAACGGGCTTGCTGCGTGCAAGACGCTTCCAGAGTTTGCCGAAATGCTGAATCAATTCGGGGTTTTCTACATCGCCCAGACCTTTGCGCGCGACGATAACGATATCCCAGCCGACCAGTGAATCCTGGTGCAGACGGAATGATTCGCGCATCAAACGTTTGAGGCGATTGCGCTCAACGGAGAGCTTTACGCTCTTTTTCCCGATAACCAGCCCGAGACGGGGGTGATCAAGATCGTTGTTGCGTGCAAGGAGCAGGAGATTTTTCCCCGGAACCTTGCCGGTAGGGGAGTCAAAGACTGCCTTGAAATGCCGGGGGGTAAGCAGACGCTTTTCCCGACTGAAGTCCTGACTCACCTCCAGTACCGGATTATCAAACTGCCAGACGCGCACGACCTTTGGCGCGACGACGCGACAGGACTGCGCGGCCGTTCTTGGTAGCCATGCGAGCACGGAAACCGTGGGTACGAGCGCGTTTGATAGTGCTTGGTTGGAAAGTACGTTTCATTGTCGTGTTACCTGGTTCGTCCACAACGGGCCGGAATGGCCCCCGTTTTAAGAGACCGGGGATTCTAGAGAAAGCAAGCCTTCAGGTCAATTTCCAACCAACGTTTCCTTATAAATAGATCTCGAGGTGTTCTTTGCCCGATCACCTGCTCGCCATACATAAAAATAAAGAAGGGAATTATTTAAAGCTTTTCTGTAAAGCTTATAAAAGCTAGGCACACCGTCTTCTGTGGATAAGTGGCATTAGCCCTTGTTTGACGTGATGTACAGAGAATGACAACTACAGTGGAAAACCGTGTTCAGCCTGTGCTGCACTGTCGGATAACCTGTGTGTGGAATAGCATGTTATCCACAGGCAGGTTATCCACCGAGTTCAACCCCCAGTTGTCCAGTGCCCTTAGTGGCGGTTATCCACAGAGCTTATTCACACACCGTTGGTCGTTTTTTTAGCGGTTAACGCGTTGATAAATCATGGTCACCGGGCAACCTGCATGTGGATAAGTGGACGGCTCGCCGCTACAATGGCCGCTTGTTTTTGCCTCACCGGCTTTCAACTTAGGGGATATCCGTGTCAGTGGAACTTTGGCAGCAGTGCGTGGAGCTTTTGCGCGAGGAGCTGCCTGCCCAACAATTCAACACCTGGATCCGTCCACTACAGGTCGAAGCCGAAGGCGACGAGTTGCGCGTCTACGCACCGAACCGTTTTGTGCTGGACTGGGTCAACGAAAAGTACCTGGGTCGTGTCCTTGAGCTGCTGGATGAGCATGGCAACGGCATGGCGCCAGCGCTCTCCTTATTAATAGGCAGCAAACGCAGTTCCGCTCCGCGTGCCGCACCGAACGCGCCGCTTGCAGCCGCGCAGGTTTCCCAGCAGGCCCAGGCAAATGCCACGCCTGTGAGTACGCCGGCACCCACCCAGACGTCAGCGCCGGCAGCCAAGCGCTCGACGCAGAAAAGCCCCGAAGTCAGCGATGAACCGTCTCGCGACAGTTTCGACCCGATGTCCGGTGCCGCTTCCCAGCAAGCCCCGGTCCGCGCCGAACAGCGTACCGTGCAGGTCGAAGGCGCGCTCAAGCACACCAGTTACCTGAACCGCACCTTCACCTTCGAAAACTTCGTCGAAGGTAAATCCAACCAGCTCGCCCGCGCGGCGGCCTGGCAAGTGGCGGACAACCCCAAGCACGGCTACAACCCACTGTTCCTTTATGGTGGCGTCGGCCTGGGTAAAACCCACTTGATGCACGCGGTGGGTAACCACCTGTTAAAGAAGAACCCGAATGCCAAGGTCGTGTACCTGCATTCCGAGCGTTTCGTCGCCGACATGGTCAAGGCGCTGCAACTGAACGCGATCAACGAGTTCAAGCGTTTCTACCGTTCGGTGGATGCCTTGCTGATCGACGACATTCAGTTCTTTGCTCGCAAGGAGCGTTCGCAGGAAGAGTTTTTCCACACTTTCAACGCCCTGCTTGAAGGTGGCCAGCAGGTCATTCTCACCAGTGACCGCTACCCGAAAGAAATCGAAGGCCTTGAAGAACGCCTCAAATCCCGCTTCGGCTGGGGCCTGACGGTTGCCGTCGAGCCGCCGGAACTGGAAACGCGCGTGGCGATCTTGATGAAGAAGGCCGACCAGGCCAAAGTCGACTTGCCGCACGACGCCGCGTTCTTCATTGCCCAGCGTATTCGCTCCAACGTCCGTGAGCTGGAAGGCGCGTTGAAACGCGTGATCGCCCACTCGCACTTCATGGGCCGCGACATCACTATCGAGCTGATTCGCGAATCCCTGAAAGACCTGTTGGCGTTGCAGGACAAACTGGTCTCTGTGGATAACATTCAGCGCACCGTCGCCGAGTACTACAAGATCAAGATCTCGGACCTGCTGTCCAAGCGCCGTTCGCGCTCGGTAGCGCGTCCGCGTCAGGTAGCCATGGCGTTGTCCAAGGAGCTGACCAACCACAGCCTGCCGGAAATCGGCGATGTGTTTGGCGGCCGTGACCACACCACCGTGTTGCACGCCTGCCGCAAGATCAACGAACTTAAGGAATCCGACGCGGACATCCGCGAGGACTACAAGAACCTGCTGCGTACACTGACCACTTGATGAACACCAGCGCAGCTTATTAAGGCAAGGGACTAGACCATGCATTTCACCATTCAACGCGAAGCCCTGTTGAAACCCCTGCAACTGGTCGCAGGCGTCGTCGAGCGTCGACAGACCTTGCCGGTACTGTCCAACGTGCTGTTGGTAGTCGAAGGCCAGCAACTGTCGCTGACCGGTACCGATCTTGAGGTCGAACTGGTCGGTCGTGTGCAACTCGAGGAGCCGGCAGAAACAGGTTCCATCACCGTGCCTGCGCGCAAGCTGATGGATATCTGCAAAAGCCTGCCCAACGACGCGCTGATCGACATCAAGGTCGACGAGCAGAAGCTGGTGGTAAAAGCCGGCCGTAGCCGTTTCACCCTGTCGACCTTGCCGGCCAACGATTTCCCGACCGTTGAAGAAGGCCCGGGTTCGCTGACCTGCAGCCTCGAGCAAAGCAAACTGCGTCGCCTGATCGAACGCACCAGCTTCGCCATGGCTCAGCAGGACGTGCGTTACTACCTAAACGGCATGTTGCTGGAAGTGTCCGAGGGCATCATCCGCGCTGTGGCCACCGACGGTCACCGTCTGGCCATGTGCTCGATGAAAGCCGATATCGGCCAGCCGGATCGTCACCAGGTGATCGTGCCGCGCAAAGGTATCCTCGAACTGGCGCGTCTGCTCACCGAGCCGGACGGCAATGTCAGCATCGTGCTGGGTCAGCACCACATCCGCGCGACCACCGGCGAATTCACCTTCACCTCGAAACTGGTCGACGGCAAATTCCCGGACTACGAGCGCGTGCTGCCTAAGGGCGGCGACAAGCTGGTATTGGGCGATCGTCAGGCGCTGCGCGAAGCGTTCAGCCGTACCGCGATTCTGTCCAACGAGAAGTACCGTGGTATCCGTCTGCAGCTGGCCAGCGGTCAGTTAAAGATCCAGGCCAACAACCCGGAGCAGGAAGAAGCGGAAGAAGAAGTGGGCGTTGAATACAACGGCGGCTCCCTGGAAATCGGCTTCAACGTGAGCTACTTGCTCGACGTGCTGGGCGTGATGACCACCGAGCAGGTTCGCCTGATCCTGTCCGACTCCAACAGCAGTGCGCTGGTGCAAGAGTCGGACAACGACGATTCGGCTTACGTTGTCATGCCGATGCGTCTGTAATCAGCTGACTCTGGATGTCCTTAAGTCGTGTTTCGGTCACCGCGGTGCGCAATCTGCACCCGGTGACCTTCTCCCCCTCCCCCCGCATCAACATTCTTTACGGCGCCAACGGCAGCGGCAAAACCAGTGTTCTGGAAGCCATTCATCTGCTGGGGCTTGCCCGTTCGTTTCGTAGCACGCGGCTTTTGCCGGTCATCCAGTACGAGCAGCTCGCCTGTACCGTGTTCGGTCAGGTCGAACTGGCCGAGGGTGGGCATAGCGCTTTGGGTATCTCGCGCGACCGTCAGGGCGAATTCCAGATACGCATCGACGGCCAGAACGCCCGCAGCGCAGCGCAACTGGCAGAGATCCTGCCGCTGCAGTTGATCAACCCCGACAGCTTCCGTCTGCTTGAAGGCGCGCCGAAGATTCGCCGGCAGTTTCTCGATTGGGGTGTGTTCCACGTCGAGCCGCGGTTCATGGCCACCTGGCAGCGTTTGCAGAAGGCCTTGCGCCAGAGAAACTCCTGGCTGCGGCATGGTACACTTGACGCCGTTTCGCAAGCGGTTTGGGACAGGGAACTGTGCCAGGCCAGCGCTGAAATCGATGAATACCGCCGCGCTTACATCAAAGCCTTGAAACCAGTCTTTGAACAAACCTTGAGCGAACTGGTTGAGCTCGAAGGTTTGACGCTCAGCTATTACCGAGGCTGGGACAAAGACCGGGAATTGAGTGCCGTACTGGCCGGATCCCTGCAACGGGATCAGCAAATGGGTCATACCCAGGCCGGACCGCAACGGGCTGATTTGCGTCTTAGATTGGGTGCACACAACGCCGCGGACATTTTGTCCCGGGGTCAGCAGAAGTTGGTGGTCTGTGCACTGCGGATTGCCCAAGGGCATCTGGTCAGCCAGGCCCGCCGCGGTCAGTGTATTTATCTGGTGGATGACTTGCCGTCCGAGCTGGACGAGAGCCACCGTCGCGCGCTGTGCCGCTTGCTGGAAGACTTACGCTGCCAGGTGTTCATTACCTGTGTAGATCACGAATTATTGAGGGAAGGCTGGCAGACGGAAACGCCAGTCGCTCTGTTCCACGTGGAACAGGGCCGTATCACCCAGACCCACGACCATCGGGAGTGAAGGCATTGAGCGAAGAAAATACGTACGACTCAACGAGCATTAAAGTGCTGAAAGGCCTGGATGCCGTACGCAAACGTCCCGGTATGTACATTGGTGACACCGACGATGGCAGCGGTCTGCACCACATGGTGTTCGAGGTGGTCGACAACTCGATCGACGAAGCCCTCGCCGGCCACTGCGACGACATCAGCATCATCATCCACCCGGATGAGTCCATCACCGTTAAAGACAACGGCCGTGGCATCCCGGTAGACGTGCACAAAGAGGAAGGCGTTTCCGCGGCCGAGGTCATCATGACCGTCCTCCACGCTGGCGGTAAGTTCGACGACAACTCCTACAAGGTATCCGGCGGTCTGCACGGTGTAGGTGTGTCGGTAGTGAACGCACTGTCCGAAGAGCTGGTTCTGACTGTTCGCCGCAGCGGCAAGATCTGGGAACAGACCTACGTCCACGGCGTACCTCAGGCACCGATGGCCATCGTTGGCGACAGCGAAACCACCGGCACCCAGATCCACTTCAAGGCTTCCAGCGAAACCTTCAAGAACATTCACTTCAGCTGGGACATCCTGGCCAAGCGCATTCGTGAACTGTCCTTCCTCAACTCCGGTGTCGGCATCGTCCTCAAGGATGAGCGCAGCGGCAAGGAAGAGCTGTTCAAGTACGAAGGCGGCCTGCGTGCGTTCGTTGAATACCTGAACACCAACAAGACTGCGGTCAACCAGGTGTTCCACTTCAACATCCAGCGTGAAGACGGCATCGGCGTGGAAATCGCCCTGCAGTGGAACGACAGCTTCAACGAGAACCTGTTGTGCTTCACCAACAACATTCCGCAGCGCGACGGCGGTACCCACCTGGTGGGCTTCCGTTCGGCACTGACGCGTAACCTGAACAACTACATTGAGCAGGAAGGTCTGGCGAAGAAGCACAAAGTCGCCACCACCGGTGACGATGCCCGTGAAGGCCTGACTGCGATCATCTCGGTGAAAGTGCCGGATCCGAAGTTCAGCTCGCAGACCAAAGACAAGCTGGTCTCTTCCGAAGTGAAGACCGCGGTCGAACAGGAAATGGGCAAGTACTTCTCCGACTTCCTCCTGGAAAACCCGAACGAAGCGAAACTGGTCGTCGGCAAGATGATCGACGCCGCTCGTGCCCGTGAAGCCGCGCGCAAGGCCCGTGAGATGACCCGCCGCAAAGGCGCGCTGGACATCGCCGGTCTGCCAGGCAAGCTCGCTGACTGCCAGGAAAAAGACCCGGCGCTGTCCGAACTGTACCTGGTGGAAGGTGACTCCGCGGGCGGCTCTGCCAAGCAGGGACGTAACCGCAAGACTCAGGCGATCCTGCCGTTGAAGGGTAAGATCCTCAACGTCGAGAAAGCGCGTTTCGACAAGATGATCTCTTCCCAGGAAGTGGGCACCTTGATCACCGCACTGGGCTGCGGTATCGGTCGCGACGAATACAATATCGACAAGCTGCGTTATCACAACATCATCATCATGACCGATGCTGACGTCGACGGTTCGCACATCCGTACCCTGCTGCTGACCTTCTTCTTCCGTCAGTTGCCGGAGCTGATCGAGCGCGGCTACATCTACATCGCCCAGCCGCCGCTGTACAAGGTCAAGAAAGGCAAGCAAGAGCAATACATCAAAGACGACGACGCCATGGAAGAGTACATGACGCAGTCGGCCCTGGAAGATGCGAGCCTGCACCTGAACGAAGAAGCCCCGGGCATTTCCGGTGAAGCGCTGGAACGTCTGGTTAACGACTTCCGCATGGTGATGAAGACTCTCAAGCGTCTGTCGCGCCTGTACCCGCAGGAGCTGACCGAGCACTTCATCTACCTGCCGGCCGTAAGTCTGGAAAAGCTCGGCGACCACGCAGCGATGCAAGAGTGGCTGGCCCAATACGAAGCGCGTCTGCGCACCGTGGAAAAATCCGGTCTGGTCTACAAGGCCAGCCTGCGTGAAGATCGTGAACGTGGCGTGTGGCTGCCAGAGGTCGAACTGATCTCCCACGGCCTGTCGAACTACGTCACCTTCAACCGCGACTTCTTCGGCAGCAACGACTACAAAACCGTCGTCACCCTCGGCGCTCAACTGAGCACCCTGCTCGACGAAGGCGCGTATATCCAGCGTGGCGAACGCAAGAAAGCGGTCACCGAGTTCAAGGAAGCCTTGGACTGGCTGATGGCTGAAAGCACCAAGCGCCACACCATTCAGCGATACAAAGGTCTGGGCGAAATGAACCCGGATCAGCTGTGGGAAACCACCATGGACCCAAGCGTGCGCCGCATGCTGAAAGTCACCATCGAAGACGCCATTGGCGCAGACCAGATCTTCAACACCCTGATGGGTGATGCGGTCGAACCTCGCCGTGACTTCATCGAGAGTAACGCGCTGGCCGTGTCCAACCTGGACTTCTGATCCGCGCAAGCAATTCGGTGTGTGTTGCCGAAACAAAAAAGGCCCGCATCAGCGGGCCTTTTTTATGGGTGTTCTTAGTAATAAACCGCTGGTCCCTGAATTCATTACAGCGGGCCGAGGCAATGTTCAACTCAGAACCATCGCAGACTCACTCGATTTCAAATCAAACGCTTCGCGCGAAGGTCCAATTTCCCAAAGCAACTGCAAGCGCTGGTGGGCTTCGTACAATGTCGGAATATGACCTTCATCCACCCACCACATCACAACCCGTGGTTTGCTGATAGGCAGGAACCACTCCGCACCTCTCAAACGAAAGTCGTTGTGCGGTGTTTTATACAAGAAATCTTTCAAGGCCGCCGGGCTCTTCCACAGCGAAAGTGTATAAAGATACCCTTCTCCCCATAGTTCATCGAGAAGCTGTTGATTGTCCTGAACTTCCCGCCATATAAAGCCAGGATGCGCGTCGGCTAAACCATTTACGTAGGCGGTAGAAGAATAAAAACCGTCCATGCGCGGATCAGATTTTAAATGTTTTGGTTTGACCAGATCAAACTGCGCGAGAATAGCCATTGACTGTTAATCCTTTAATAAGGCTAGAGGCTGTTAAAAAGTTGTGTAATTACTAGTGAAGTTATGAGCGGGTTTGCAGGCGAGCGCCAACATCCAGGTTACTTTGCAGTAATCAGACGGCTATTAATTATCGAGAAGTCAGTACGCGCTTTATTAAAGTTACATGCCGTGAACTATGATTTTTTTAAACGGCGAGGAGGCATGAATATGTCATCTCATCTGTAAGCTGTGAATGCTTGAATCTGCCCTGCCACCATTGAGCTTGCCAGGTGACAGGGAGATTCGCTTGCAATCAGGCCTGACCGTTCAACATCAAATTGAGGTTCTGTACTGCGGCGCCTGATGCGCCCTTGCCGAGGTTGTCGTACACCGCGGCAAGCAATACCTGGCCTGACTTCTCATCCGAGAAGACATAGATGTCCAGGCGATTGGTGTCATTCAGGTATTCAGGGTCCAGTTGCGTAACGGTCTTGACCTGATCCAGCGGAACCACCTTGATGAACTCGGATTTGGCGTAATGGTTGCTGAGGCAGGCGTGGATCTGTTGCACCGAGGCGCCAGCGGGCAACAAGCGCAAATGCAGCGGCACGTACAAGACGATGCCTTGGCGGTACTTGCCATAGCCAGGCGTGAAGATCGGCCGATGATCCAGCAATGCCTCAGACATCATCTCCGGGACGTGCTTGTGGTTAAGGCTCAAGCCATAACCGCGGTATGGAGCGTCCGTGTGTTGCGGATGATCCGGGATTTCATAGGCGTCGATCAGTGATTTGCCCGAACCGGAATACCCGGAAATGGCATGCACATTCACCGGGTAGTCCTTGGGTACCACACCGGCTTCCGTCAGCGGACGCAACAGCGCGATGGCGCCTGTCGGGTAGCAGCCAGGATTGGATACACGCTTGGCTGTCGTGATGATGTCAGCCTGACCTGCAGTCAGTTCCGGCAGACCATACACCCAACCTGGTGTGGTGCGATGGGCAGAGCTGGGATCAAGTACACGTACCTTTGGATTCTCGATGAACGACACCGCCTCAACAGCGGCATCGTCCGGCAGGCAGAGAATCGCGACATCACAGGTGTTAAGTGCTTCAGCCCTTTTTACCGGGTCCTTGCGATCGGCATAGGGCAACTGCAAAAGCTCAATATCCGTGCGACCGTTCAGACGCGAATGTATCTGAAGTCCAGTCGTACCGGCTTCCCCGTCGATAAAAATAAGTGGCTTCATGTTCACGAAAATTCACGATAATGAGTGTTTTGAAACTTTATCACACCTTTACTGTGCTGCGCAGGGTGACGTTTTTATGCAAACAGTTTTTCAGGTTTATTTGAAATACTGTTTTTTAGTCCTGCTACCCCGTCACTGACCAATGTCTCTTCGAACTTTCCCGCCATGAAGTCAATTTGATATACATAAGGTACTGGTTTAAAGAACATTTCCCGATTCAACAACTTGGCCAGGGTAAACGTCGAGGTCAGGGTTGTAGCTAATAAACAGGCAGAGCTTAGAGAGGCAACTTTACGTTCCTCGAAATCAAGCTTCGGATCTTCCAGATAGGCACGGTGCAAATGCAGCGGGTCGAGGCCCATACCGAAATTGATCAGTTTCTCCGTCTCAGTCATATCGGGCGTCAACGCAAAATATTCTTCGAATGACATCGAATCCGGATGGAAGTGATGCAACGTTCCGCCAAAGCCTATAGGGCAGGAAACGACCGCCGGGATACCCAGTTCCCGCGCCTTTTGGTACATCTGAATTCGCGGCTCAATCACGAAGTAGTCCATGGCGTCGCATAACATGTCCACACCGGTCAAAAAGTCATCGACTGTTTCAGCGCTCACCCCGTTGTACTGTTCAATGCGCAAGGCCGGATTGATCGACAACAGACGCTCACGCAGGACATCGGCCTTCTTCAGTCCGACTGTATGAGTCGTTGCGCCAAATTGGCGGTTGAAGTTCTCTGGTCCGAAGGTGTCGAAATCAGCAATTTTGATTCCGCCAACGCCCATGCGTACCAGTGTCTCCGCGTGGGTATATCCGACACCGCCGCATCCTGGAACTGCAATTGTCTTGCTGGCTAACAGTGCCAGTTCTTCCTGGCTGATCAAGCCGATCATTCGACTGTAAATGACTTCGCGGGAATATTCATTTTGCATATAACGCTCCTTGTATTTATTTGGCGACGTAGTGAAAACCAACGATTGAGAAACCGTGTCGGGTCCAGAAAGACTGCGCCATCGAATTGCTAACGAATGTATCAAGGCAGACCTGTTCACACTGGTAATGATCGGCCAAGGCTCTTACGTAGCTGAGCAGTTGTGCCCCCACTCCACGAGATCGGTTTCCCGGCTTGATGATGAAATGATCGATATATAAATATTTGCCGCAGTAAATCCGGGTATTCAGCCAATAGCCGGTCAGGCCCACCAACTCGGTTCCTGCGAATACCCCGACACACTGCCAATTCAACTTGGCGACAGTTTCCAATCGTTCTAACAGCAGGTCTTTATTCAAATCCGGATAAAAAGTCGACAGCAACGCCAGCGTCATGGGCAATTCATAATTCTGCATAACCCTGATCGTCACTGCCGTCTCCATACGTTCAGCCTTGTGCATGCAACCCCCTCACCCAGACACGTTAATAAGACTGGACGAGAACGGTCAGTGGAACTCGATAACCAGCAGATCGCGATAACCGCTGTCAGCTCCATTACAGATCTGAATGGCTGTCGTATCGTGAAAAACCGTGTCATCCCTGAACAACAGTGCCTGACAAGGCTTCTCCAGCGTGCCCACATAAATAGGCTGCTGGTGCATGATATCGACCAGGGTTGTTTCGCCTCCGACTACACCACTTCTGTCGGCCATGAACAGGCAACTGAATTTCACCCCATCCCGATGTTTGCCTTCGGGTACCGGCAATCCCGTCATGTCTGGAGTGGCGAGGATACGATTGAAATAGGTGTTGATCTTCCAGCCTTGGACATCTTCGATTTCACTGAAGGTGTTGGCGAGTTTCAGTAGAAGCTTCTTCAGCACTTCATTGTCGGCCATCTCCGCAGTGACGGGGGCGAAGTGCCGGTCGATGCCACCGTTCAGCGGATTGAAATACTCCGGTTGGGAATACGGTACATGGGGCTGCTGCTCCAGGCGATTGCCGTTCGCATACCACTTGAATTTACCGAAACGGCGATAGCGGTACATGCCTCCATCGTTCATGTAACGATCAAGTTCGAGGTTTTCCCAATAACCCTGAAATTGCGCCCACTCGGGCATCTCGGAAAAATCCACACCCAGCAGTTCAGCGGAGTGCCCTGCAACAAATCGGCTGTTGTTGAGTGCCCAGACAGTCTGTGGCTCAGTATTGGCAAGATTGCTTTTCATAAGAGTTCTCTAAGTATCACGTCAACAGCGTTTTGTTGTTTTTCATAGCCAGTTCGATGCTTTTGTAATAGTCGACGGCTACGTTGTATCGGATCAGGCAGCCGATACACATTTCTTCAATGGCTTCAGGGCATGACTTCGCCAATGGCATCAGCACGCGATAGAGAAGTTGCTTGCCGTGATTGGCATCAATCTTTATATGCATGTCGTGGTAATAGATGACGTCTTCGGGCATGTGCAGACGACGCATGGCCTTGACTGTTCGGGAGAACCGGTAGGGCGCAGTGTGTTCAAGAATCGCCAGTGCGCCCAGTAGACGAGGGTGATACTGGCGCCGTAATGCGTACATCAGCAGCAGATTGCCGTTCTTCAGGGCCTCCGCCGGCGCTTGTTGAACGCGGGCCTGGGGGCCGATGAGTTCGTGCAGTGTTGCTGCGGATTTACGGAACAGCACGGTATGCATTTCGGATAGCGTACCCAGGCCCATTTCGTCCCAGTAGTTTTCCGCAAGCGCCAACTTCATATCGCCTGTCATGCCCAATTGTGCCAGGGCGATGACGTCATCGAAGCGACCGTCGACCTGCTCTTCCATGGCGATGTAAAAGCTCAGTTCTTCAAGCGTCGACTCTTCAGCCAGCCAAGTGAAAAACGCTGAAACCTCATCGCGATGAGTCGAATGCAGGCGGGTGTACCACTTCAAAAATTCGGCAGCGTTCTTTGGCAACCGGGTTTTATCGAGACGACTTTCTTCGTAGGCGTTCCATTCATCTTCCAGTCTATGGGTGCGCGTATATTCGTGGTGAATCGGCGCCATTTTATAAGCGCTTGGTTCGGCCAGTTCACGAAGATAAAACGAGTTGAGCGCGGTCTGTTCCGATAGCGAGTTTATGGTCGACGGCGGCGTGGTCGTCTGATCCGTGGAACGATCTTGTAGAGTCATTTCAGTTCCTTTGCTTTACCAGGGGCGAGCAGTCGCCAGACGCGAGCACGTGCCACGCCCCGTCGGAGTTAGCGTTCAGTCTTGCAACAGGCGCTGCGCGGGTCAGCTTTTGCGCATTGAGCGGAGCAGTCCCAAGTAAAAACTTTTATAGGAGACTTCCAGGTAACGGCAGTTTTCATGAATTTTTTCGTGCAGGTCGTGCAGACGGTCAATAGGCAATCCGGGCATCAGATGATGCTCAACGTGGTAGTTATTGCCGTTGGTGAACCAGTTCATGAATGCGTTGCTTTTGATGGTTCTGGTGTTTTCGTAGGGGTCTGTCGAATCCGTTGCGCAACGGAAATGCTCTGGCATCTCAATCAGGGCGTGTACCGGAGCCGCGACAAACATGAGCGGAATAATCCACAGATAGACGATGATTTCATAACCGAACTGAAAGGAGACCAAACCCAATAACGCAATCATCAATACCATCGAAAGATGATCTCGCTTGATCCGTTTGGAAACGTTGCTGGAAACGTTTTGGTACTGCGAGCTAAACGCAATGAACACATTTTTGAAAAAACGTGGGTAGTGCGAAACCATCAAAAGTCTGGTTAATAGCGCGCTGATGGAACGAAGGGATAACTCACCATATTGATCACCGTAATCAAAGAACTCCCGATTTTCCGGAGTGCCCAGGTAACGATGGTGGTGCATATGGCTGGCTTTGTAATCAGCAAATGAAACCAACATTGGCAGACCGAGCAGTATGCCGAACAGCTCGTTAAGCTTTTTATTCCGGAATCCCTGTGAGTGCAGGACTTGATGTTGAAGTTCCACGCCATGGGCGAACATTGATCCAAGAAGAATGACGCCTATGGCGATTTCCCATGGATGACCACTCAGTGCCAGACAACCACCGGTTACAATCAGCGCTAAGTAGATTGCAAATTTCAGTGCAAACGTTACATCGCTGGACCTGCTCTGAATATCGGTCAATGCCAATCGATTGGCATTAGTAAATGTAGTTCTCTGCACAACTCACTCCGTCGAACTGAACAAGAATTTCGCTGATATTTTCTAATCGTTAGGCAAGCTATCGAGTTGATTTTTAATCATTCCATTATGTGTACCTTTTACAGGCTCTGGTGTTAACTAATACCTCCGGTTTGAATGTTTAATTGTTCAGCTCGGGTGCTTCTGAAATACATCAAGTTTGATGAATGGCAATAACGCCAAGCAATCGCGCGCAGTACAACTGTGAGGGATCTAACGGTTGTGCCTGCAGTATCGATTCTCAATAGATTCCGCTTCGAAGTAAAAAAGATATTGTTGATCACCCATAAGGAAAACGGATGTTTGATTACAAATTGCTTTCTGCTCTCTCTGCGGTCATTGAACAGGGAGGCTTCGAACGAGCAGCCCAGGTTCTTGGTCTGTCCCAACCCGCAGTGTCACAGCGAATCAAGCTATTGGAGGCCAGGGTCGGCCGTCCGGTGTTAGTGCGCGTGACGCCACCGGTGCCAACCGAGATAGGGCGGCGGCTGCTTTATCATGTTCAGCAGGTGCGGTTACTTGAGCGTGATCTTCAGAGTCATGTGCCTTCTCTGGATGAAGACGGGTCCCCGGAACGCCTGCGTGTCGCCCTGAACGCTGACAGCCTGGCGACATGGTGGGCGCGATCAGTGGGCGATTTTTGCGCCGAGCAGAATTTGTTGCTGGATCTGGTCGTCGAGGATCAAGCGGTCAGTCTCAGGCGTATGCGTGCTGGTGAGGTGGCGGCCTGTGTGTGTGCCACTGAACGGCCAATGGCGGGGGCGCGCAGTCTGTTGCTCGGTGCCATGCGCTACCGCGCAGTGGCGAGTCCGGAGTTTATCGCCCGACATTTTCCGAACGGTATCAATGCCCAGTTGATTGCCCGCACGCCGGCGCTGGTGTTTGGCCCCGACGATTTTCTGCAGCACCGTTATCTCGCAGCCTTGGGCGTGCTCGGAAGTTTCGAGCACCATTTCTGTCCGTCATCAGAAGGATTTATACGACTGACAGAGGCCGGATTGGGTTGGGGTCTGGTTCCGGAGTTGCAGATTCTCGATCATCTGCAGCGTGGCTTGCTGGTCGAGTTGATACCCGACAAGCCAACCGATGTGCCGTTGTACTGGCACCATTGGCGCAATAGTGGCGAGTTGTTGGGCAAGCTGACCGAACATCTCGCGCAATCATCAAAACGATGGCTGGTGCCGCTGGATTCCCTGGCAAACATTCCTCGCCATATCGCTTCCATTCATCAGCCACGCTTCCCGATGCCCACTGAGCACGACAGTCATTCCTGTCTGACGATGAGCAGCAAAGTATAAGAACGTTGTGTTGAACTGAAACAGGACTGTCAGGTGGGGATAACGCGCCCCCTGACAGTTTCGGCTCAGCCGTTCAGGTGACGGCCGCCACACTTTCCAACCGATAGCCGTAGCCATAAATTGTCAGCAGTTGCCAGCCACGATCCGCCGTCAGTCCGAGCTTGTTGCGCAGGCGATAGATATGCGTGTCCAACGGTCGCGACGAAGCCATTTCCTCATGGGGCCAGAACCGTTCATACAGGTAGTCCCGCGACAATGGCCGTCCGAGGTTGCTGAACAGGCAACGCGCGAGACGGTATTCCCGTTCGGTCATGACGATCGGCTTGCCCTCGCGGGTGACCGTCAGTTCCGCATCGTCAAACGCCAAGTCATTGAAACTCAGCACTTCGGCAGCGGCTGGACGCTGTTGACTGTGCCGGCGCAACACCGCCGCCACGCGTGCTTTCAGTTCATTGGGACGGAACGGTTTACTCACGTAATCATCGGCGCCTGCGTTCAAGGCCTGGACGATATCGCTTTCGCCATCGCGACTGGTCAGCATGATCGCTGCCGGTGGCGCTTCCATGTGCTCGCGGGTCCAGCGCAGCAGGGCCAGACCCGTGAGATCGGGTAACTGCCAATCGAGGATCAGCAGGTCGAAGGTTTCCCGGCGTAGCTGTCGCAGCAGGTCTTCACCACGCTCGAAGCTGTGCAGCGACCACGGCTGCTCGCCAGCGTCGGCCATTTGCTGCAGGGTTTGCTCGACCCGACGCAGTTCGGCGGGTTCGTCGTCCAGTATCGCAACGCGCATACGCGATGATTCCTTGATGCTTGGGCAGTTGGCCGACAACCATAGTCGCTCCGCCATTGCTGGGAAAGTAAGCGGCCCGCCATTGGTCGACGTCCGCTATGATTCTTCGGGTCTACGTCTCAGACCTGTGGCCCATGAAACCATTCACATCGCCCTGCCCTGTTTCCCTATGAACAACAATCGTCGGCGTGAAAGCCGAGAGCCGAGCCAAGTGCAGCGACTGTTTCGACAGCTGGTGCGCGAGTGGTTGTGGATAAGTCTAGTGCTGTTGCCGCTGACTGCGCTGTTGTCGTATCGCGCGCAGGTCAATCTGCAGGATGCAACGCCTGTTACGGGAGCGTTGTTATCGGTAGGGCTGGTGGCTTGTGTGCTGGGGTTGCTGTTGTGGCGACCGCGATGGGCACTTTGGCTAACGCTGATCGGCATGGCGTGTGTGTTGTTGATCAGTGCCGGGCTAGCGGAAATGCGCCACTGGTGGTCGCCGACACCGGCGGTGCTGGGTATGTTGTTCGGCTATTTGATCTGGAACTGGCGGCGTCTGAGTGTGGTGCTGACGTATTTCGGCTGGGAGCTGGCGCGGCTGGACAGCGAGCCGAAAGTGTTCCCCGAACGTCGTCGTACGCAATTTACCGGGACTGATCGCTTGCAGGGCCAGATCATGGCGCTTGAACAGGCCATGAGTCGCACCCGAGATACCCGTCGCTTTATTGCCGACGGTCTGGAGTACTTGCCCGTCGCCACACTGATCAGCGATCCCAGAGGCCAGATCCTGTTGGGCAATCGCAAGGCTCGTCAGCTATTCGATCACAATCTGGTGGGGGACGACGTCCTCGATCAACTGGCCAGCCTCGGTTATCCGGAGTTGTCCACAGAGCCGCGCCCGTCGCTGTCGGCCATGCCGTTGTTGGAGTTTCGCGATCACAAGGAACGCAGCCTGCGCCTGGAGCGTGCCGCACTGCTGCCGGTGGACGGAGACACGCCAATCGGTTGGCTGCTGAGCCTTACCGATCTCAGCGCCGAACGTGCTGCCGAGGAGCAACGTGGAGTATTACTGCGCTTTCTTTCCCATGATCTGCGTGCCCCGCATTCGGCCATCCTCGCCCTGCTCGATGTTCATCGCCATCAGGCCCAGGTGGATTCGCCGTTGTTCGACCAGATCGAGCGGCAGGTGCGTCGCGCGCTGGATCTGACCGATGGTTTCGTCTTGCTGGCGCGGGCCGAGTCCGAGGCCTATCAGTTCCAGCCGAGCCTGTTCGCGATGTTGGTGCTGGACGTGCTGGATCAGGCTTTGCCCATCGCCCAGCAGAAACGTATCGAACTGCTGCACGACATGGATGAGCAATCCCAGGAGCGCCTGATCATGGCTGACCAGGGACTACTGACGCGTGCGCTGTTCAACCTGCTGGAAAACGCGATCAAGTACAGCCCGGCAGACACCACGATTGAACTACGAGTCAGTTGCCACGGAGAGTGGCTATGTTGCGAACTGACCGATCAAGGCAAAGGCATCGCCGAACAAGAGTTGCCTGATCTGTTCAGTCAGTACCGACGCTTTTCCTCGGCCCAGGGCATCGACGGCGTGGGCCTCGGCCTGTCGATGGTCAAAGCGGTGGTCGATCACCATGGCGGCAGAATCGAATGCCGCAGCATGGTCGATCAAGGCACCACGTTCCTGCTTGAGTTACCGTTGATCCCCGAATGATCAGGCACAAAAAAACCGGCTATATCAGCCGGTTTTTTTACTTCCGAAAAAAACTTATGCACCTTTTACGGTGTTTTATGAGCTTGAGAAATATATAAGTAAATCAATCACTTAATTTCAATATTCAAGCGTTTTCAACAAAACCGTACACAGGTTATCCACAAAATCTCAGACAGCGATCTGATCGCTTGCCGCCGGTGCCTGCGGGGTGGGTGGCAGCGAACCCATTTCCCGCTGAGTCTTCTCGTTCCAGGCTTGCACCCGGTCGTTCAGCTCGGCGATGGCGCGAGGGCCAGTACCTTCGGCGTACATCGGCTCGCCGATGACTACAGTGATCACGCCAGACTTCTTGCCCCAACCGATTTTCGGCCAGAACTTGCCGGCATTGTGTGCAATCGGCAGGACCGGAAGCGCCGCATTCACCGCCAAAGCGCTACCACTGCGGGAGAATTTGCCGACAGTGCCGTAAGGAACACGCGTACCTTCCGGGAAGATCAGCACCCAAACGTTGTCCTTGAGCAGTTCATCACCTTTGGCGGCGACCTGTTTCAAAGCAGCTTTCGGGTTGTCGCGATCAATCGCGATCGGCCGCAACATGGCCATGGCCCAGCCGAAGAACGGCACGTAAAGCAATTCGCGTTTGAGCACTTGGCTCAATGGCGAAAAATAGGCGGAGAGAAAGAACGTCTCCCAGGTGCTCTGATGGTTCGACTGAATCACGCAGGGCCGGTCAGGCACGTTTTCCGCACCTTTGATTTCGTAACGAATACCGAGGAACACCTTGGTCAACCACAAGGCGCAACGGCACCAGTACACGTTGATAAAACGATAGCGCGCCTTGAACGGCAGAAACGGCGCGATAAAAAAACTCAAGCTGCACCACAGCAGGGAGGTGGTGCCCAGCAGCAGGTAAAAGAGAAAAATCCTGATGGCCCGCAGTATCGACATAGTGACGTTTACCGTTACGGGGCAATGCCCGAGTGTTCAAGCGCACTCCCGATCAATCCCTGGTCAGGAAATTCAGAAGTACTCTAGTTGTGGATAAGTTCTGCGGCAATCGCCGCCAGATCGTCAAAAATCAGAGTGCCAACCGGCAGGGTTTTGCCCTGAGTCTTTGCGCCTTTTCCGGTCTTTACCAAAACTGGCTGTGAATCGACGGCTTTGGCGGCCTCCAGGTCACCAAGGCTGTCGCCGACGAACCAGACATTGTTCAGTTCGACGTTGTAATGCGCCGCGATGGTTTTCAACATCCCCGGTTTCGGCTTGCGGCAATCGCAGCCTTCGTCCGGCCCATGCGGGCAATACACGATCAGCCCGACTTCACCGCCCTGCTCCGCGACCAGTTCGCGCAAGCGCGCGTGCATGGCATCCAAGGTGGCGAGGTCGTAATAGCCGCGCGCAATGCCCGACTGGTTGGTGGCCACTGCCACCGTCCAGCCGGCCTTGCTCAACTGCGCAATCGCTTCGATCGAGCCGGGCAACGGAATCCACTCCGCCACTGACTTGATGTAAGCGTCGGAGTCGTAATTGATCACTCCGTCCCGATCGAGAATCAGCAGTTTCAACAGCAATCCCTCAACCCAGCAGCGAAATGTCGGCAACACCGAGGAACAGACCACGCAAACGCGCCAACAGCGCGTAACGGTTGGCCCGCACATTGGCGTCGTCGGCATTGACCATCACCGCGTCGAAGAACGCATCGACCGGCTCACGCAATGCCGCCAGGCGTGCCAGCGATTCGTTGTACTGACGGGCAGCGGCCATTGGCTGTACAGCCTGATCTGCTTGCTGGATCGCCGAGTACAGCGAGAACTCGTTGGCGTTGTCGAAGTACTTGGCTTGCACCTCGGTCGGTACCGCGCCTTCGAGTTTGCTCAACAGGTTCGATACACGCTTGTTCACCGCCGCCAGCGCTGCCGCTTCCGGCAGTTTGCGGAAGGCTTGCACCGCTTGCACACGTTGGTCGAAGTCCAGCGCCGAACCCGGCTTCAGGGCACGTACCGACAGGTAAGTGGCTACTTCGACGCCTTCATCTTCGTAACGCGCACGCAGACGGTCGAAGATGAATTCCAGAACGGCTTCGTTGAGACCGGCTGCCTTCACCTTGGCACCGAACGCATTCACCGCGAATGCGACGGCGTCGTTCAGGTCCAGATCGAGTTTTTTCTCGATCAGGATACGCAGCACACCCAGTGCCGCACGGCGCAGGGCATACGGGTCTTTGCTGCCGGTTGGCAGCATGCCGATACCGAAGATACCGACCAGAGTGTCGAGCTTGTCGGCGATGGCAACGGCTGCACCGGTCAGGGTCGCTGGCAGTTCTGCACCGGCACCGCGTGGCATGTACTGCTCGTTCAGCGCCAGCGCGACGTCTTCCGGCTCGCCGTCATTGAGGGCGTAGTAGTAACCGGCGACACCTTGCATCTCCGGGAACTCGCCGACCATTTCGGTGGCCAGGTCGCACTTCGACAGCAGGCCCGCACGAGCAGCCCACGAGGCGTTGCCGCCAATGCGTGCGGCGATGTACGCAGCCAGTTTCGATACGCGCTCGGCCTTGTCGTAGACGCTGCCGAGTTTTTCCTGGAACACCACGTTCTTCAGGCGATCATTGAAGGCTTCGAGTTTCTGCTTCTTGTCTTGCTTGAAGAAGAACTCGGCGTCGGTCAGACGTGGGCGAACCACTTTCTCGTTACCGGCGATGATCTGCTGCGGGTCTTTGCTTTCGATGTTGGCCACAGTAATGAAACGTGGCAGCAACTTGCCGTCGGCATCCAGCAGGCAGAAGTACTTCTGGTTGTCCTGCATGGTGGTGATCAGCGCTTCTTGCGGCACGTCGAGGAAACGTTCCTCGAATGAGCACACCAGCGGCACCGGCCATTCAACCAGCGCGGTCACTTCGTCGAGCAGCGCTGGCGGAACGATTGCCGTGCCTTCCTGACGGGTGGCCAGCTCTTCGGTGCGCTTGCTGATGATCTCGCGACGTTCGTTGGCATCGGCCAGCACGTAAGCGGCACGCAGGTCGGCGAGGTAGCTCGACGGCGAACCGATGCGCACGCTTTGCGGGTGATGGAAACGGTGACCACGGGAATCACGGCCAGCCTTTTGCGCGAGGATGGTGCAGTCGATGACCTGGTCACCGAGCAGCATCACCAGCCATTGGGTCGGACGCACGAACTCTTCCTTGCGCGCACCCCAACGCATGCGTTTCGGGATTGGCAGGTCGTTCAGCGAATCTTCGACGATGGTCGGCAGCAGGCTTGCGGTCGGCTTGCCGGCGATGCTCTGGCTGTAGCGCAGTTTCGGGCCGCTCTGATCGATTTCGCTCAGATCGACGCCGCACTTCTTGGCAAAACCCAAGGCTGCTTGCGTTGGATTGCCTTCAGCGTCGAACGCCGCCTGACGTGGCGGGCCATCGAGGTTGATGCTGCGATCCGGTTGCTGAGTCGCCAGCGCGGTGATCAGCACAGCCAGACGACGCGGCGCGGCGTAGACGGTTTTAGTCTCGTAGCTCAGGCCAGCGGCTTGCAGGCCCTTGTCGATACCGGCGAGGAACGCTTCAGCCAAGGTGTTCAGGGCTTTCGGTGGCAGTTCTTCGGTGCCCAGTTCAACCAGAAAATCTTGCGCACTCATTGTGCTGCCTCCAGCTTGGCCAGTACTTCGTCACGCAGGTCCGGGGTCGCCATCGGGAAGCCCAGCTTGGCGCGTGCCAGCAGGTAGGCTTGCGCAACGGAACGCGCCAGGGTGCGTACGCGCAGAATGTATTGCTGACGCGCGGTCACCGAGATCGCCCGGCGCGCATCCAGCAGGTTGAAGGTGTGCGACGCCTTCAACACCATTTCGTAGCTCGGCAACGGCAGCGGCTGGTCGAGTTCGATCAGGCGCTTGGCTTCGCTTTCATAGAAGTCGAACAGTTCGAACAGTTTGTCGACGTTGGCGTGCTCGAAGTTGTAAGTGGACTGCTCCACTTCGTTCTGGTGGAACACGTCGCCGTAGGTGACTTTGCCCATCGGGCCGTCAGCCCAGACCAGGTCGTAGACCGAGTCCACGCCTTGCAGGTACATGGCCAGACGCTCGAGACCGTAGGTGATCTCGCCGGTTACCGGGTAGCACTCGATGCCGCCCGCCTGCTGGAAGTAAGTGAACTGAGTCACTTCCATACCGTTCAGCCAGACTTCCCAGCCCAGACCCCAGGCGCCGAGGGTCGGCGATTCCCAGTTGTCTTCGACGAAGCGAATGTCGTGGACCAGCGGGTCCAGGCCGACATGCTTGAGCGAGCCCAGGTACAGTTCCTGGAAGTTGTCCGGGTTCGGTTTCAGGACGACCTGGAACTGATAGTAGTGCTGCAGACGGTTCGGGTTTTCACCGTAACGGCCGTCAGTTGGACGGCGGCTTGGCTGCACGTAAGCGGCGTTCCAGGTTTCCGGGCCGATGGCGCGGAGGAAGGTCGCGGTGTGGAAAGTGCCGGCGCCTACTTCCATATCGTAGGGCTGAAGTACCACGCAACCTTGCTCGGCCCAGTATTGCTGGAGCGCGAGGATCAAGTCTTGGAAGGTACGCACGGCTGGCGTAGGCTGGCTCACGAAATTCACCTGTTTCTTGGGCTGCGATTTAAAGAGCGGGAGTATACCCGATTCATTGCTGCGCACGCCCCCTGGAGCCTTATGCCACGCTGCTTTTGGTGTACCGAAGATCCGCTGTACATGGCTTATCACGACCAGGAGTGGGGCACGCCGCTACGCGATGCGCAGGGTTTGTTCGAGTTGCTTTTGCTCGAAGGGTTCCAGGCCGGGCTGTCGTGGATCACCGTGCTGCGCAAACGCGAGCGTTATCGCGAGGTGTTGTTCGGCTTCGATGTGCAGCGCGTGGCGCAGATGAGCGACGCCGAAATCGACGAATTGATGCTCGATCCGGGGATCATCCGCAACCGCCTCAAACTCAATGCCGCCCGCCGTAATGCCCAGGCCTGGCTGGCGCTGGAGGACCCGGTGGCGTTCCTCTGGTCGTTCGTCGGTGACCAACCGATCATCAATCATTTCAAGGATCGCAGCGAAGTCCCGGCGATCACCCCCGAAGCGCTGGCGATGAGCAAAGCCTTGAAAAAGGCCGGGTTCACGTTCGTCGGCCCGACCATTTGCTACGCATTGATGCAAGCCTCGGGCATGGTCATGGATCACACTCAGGATTGCGACCGCTACGCGCAGCTCGCCAACGGCGGTTAGAATGGCCGCCTCGCGCACCGCACAAGATCAGGAGTGACCTGTGGAAAAGTTTAAAGGCGCCTTGCTGGTAGGCGCTCTGCGGCTGTTTGCCCTGCTGCCATGGCGGGCCGTGCAGGCCGTGGGTTCGGCGATCGGCTGGATCATGTGGAAAACCCCCAACCGCTCCCGCGACGTGGTGCGGATCAACCTAGCGAAATGTTTTCCACAGATGGATACGGCCGAACGTGAGCGTCTGGTCGGGCAGAGCCTGAAAGACATCGGCAAGTCGCTGACCGAAAGCGCCTGCGCGTGGATCTGGCCAGCGCAGCGCTCGATCGACCTGGTGCGCGAAGTCGAAGGCCTCGACGTGCTGAAAGACGCTCTGGCCTCGGGCAAAGGCGTAGTCGGCATCACCAGCCACCTTGGTAACTGGGAAGTGCTCAATCACTTCTATTGCAGCCAGTGCAAGCCGATCATTTTCTACCGTCCGCCGAAGCTCAAGGCTGTGGATGAATTGCTGCGCAAACAGCGCGTGCAACTGGGCAACAAAGTCGCCGCGTCGACCAAGGAAGGCATCCTCAGCGTCATCAAGGAAGTGCGCAAAGGTGGTGCAGTGGGCATTCCCGCTGACCCGGAACCGGCCGAATCCGCCGGGATCTTCGTGCCGTTCTTCGCCACTCAAGCGCTGACCAGCAAATTCGTGCCGAACATGCTCGCCGGCGGCAAAGCCGTCGGCGTGTTCCTGCATGCGCTGCGCCTGCCCGACGGTTCTGGCTACAAAGTCATCCTCGAGGCCGCACCGGACGCCATGTACAGCACCGATACCGCCGAATCCTGCGCAGCGATGAGCAAGGTGGTTGAGCGTTATGTCGCGGCGTATCCAAGCCAGTATATGTGGAGTATGAAGCGCTTCAAGAAACGCCCGCCGGGCGAAGAGCGCTGGTATTGAGCTGATTGGCATGATCTGTGGATAACCTCTCTGGCGAGGTTATCCACAACCGTTCATCAAAGGGCGCAACAAGATGTCCGAACACCGCAAATCTTTCCGCATCAAGATTACCCACGACAGCTTTGGCGAATGCCTCGGGCAGACGCGCAATCTGTCGCCTACCGGGGTGTTTGTGCAGCATCCGGTTTTGGCTTCTTTGCCCAAAGGTGCAGTGGTTTACGGCCAGGTGCAGGGGTTACCCACAGGCGCGCCGCGGGTGCGTATGGAAGTGGTGACGGTAGATGCCGACGGTATCGGACTTCGCTACCTTTGATTTACTGCGCCTGACGATCCAGCTTCTTCAGAAACACCGTCATTTCCTTTTCGGCCTGCTTGTCGCCATGGGCGCGGGCCGCTTCCAGACCTTGTTCCCACGCTTGCCGCGCGGCGGCGTGATCGCCCAGCGCCAGATGCGCCTTGCCCAATAGTTTCCATGCGGCCGAATACTTGGGGTCGAAGGCGACACAGCGTTGGAAATGCTCGGCGGCCTTGGCGTTTTCGCCCAGATCCAGATAGCCCTTGCCCAGGCCGAAGCGCAGCAGGGAGTTATCCACACCCTTGGCGAGCATTTTTTCCAGGGATTCGAGCATCGGTGGATTCCTTTTCTAGTGCGTCAGAAAGATCTGCGGTGCCGCCATCGCTGGCAAGCCAGCTCCCACAAGGATCTCGGGTGCACATCACATTTGTGAACAACCGAAAAACCTGTGGGAGCTGGCTTGCCAGCGATGGGGCCAATGAAGGCACCGCTCATTCAGGATCAGAAGAAGCTCAACCCCACATGAAACAGCTTCTCCACATCGCGAATATGCTTTTTATCCACGAGGAACAGAATCACATGGTCGCCCGCCTCGATCACCGTGTCATCGTGGGCAATGATCACTTGTTCATTGCGGATCACCGCACCAATCGTAGTGCCGGGCGGCAGGCCGATCTTCTCGATAGGTTTGCCGATCACCTTGCTCGACTTCGCATCACCGTGGGCAATTGCTTCGATCGCTTCTGCGGCACCGCGACGCAATGAATGCACGCTGACAATATCGCCACGGCGCACGTGGGCCAGCAGCGTGCCGATGGTCGCCAGCTGCGGGCTGATGGCGATGTCGATGTCGCCGCCCTGGATCAGATCAACGTAGGCCGGGTTGTTGATGATCGTCATGACCTTTTTCGCCCCCAGCCGTTTGGCCAGCAGCGACGACATGATGTTGGCTTCGTCATCGTTGGTCAGCGCGAGAAAAATGTCGGCGTCGGCGATGTTCTCTTCCAGCAGCAAATCACGGTCAGAAGCGCTGCCCTGCAAGACCACGGTGCTGTCGAGGGTGTCGGAGAGATAACGGCAACGCGCCGGGCTCATCTCGATGATTTTCACCTGATAACGGCTTTCGATGGCCTCGGCCAGACGCTCGCCGATCTGCCCGCCACCGGCAATGACAATGCGTTTGTAGGTTTCGTCGAGGCGGCGCATTTCGCTCATCACTGCGCGAATATTCTCACGGGCAGCGATGAAGAAGACTTCGTCATCGGCCTCGATCACGGTATCGCCCTGGGGCAGAATCGGTCGGTCACGGCGGAAAATCGCTGCCACGCGCGTCTCGACATTCGGCATGTGTTCGCGCAACTGCCGTAGTTGCTGACCTACCAGCGGGCCGCCGTAATAGGCGCGCACCGCCACCAATTGCGCAGCGCCTTCGGCGAAATCGATCACCTGCAAAGCGCCGGGATGCTGGATCAGGCGCTTGATGTAGTTGGTCACCACTTGCTCGGGGCTGATCAACACGTCGACCGGAATCGCTTCGTTCTGGAACAGCTGTTCCTCGCGATTGAGGTAAGACGCTTCGCGCACCCGGGCGATTTTGGTCGGGGTGTGGAACAGGGTGTGGGCCACCTGGCAGGCGACCATGTTGGTCTCGTCGCTGTTGGTCACCGCCACCAGCATGTCGGCGTCGTCGGCACCGGCCTGACGCAGCACCGACGGCAGCGAGCCACGGCCCTGCACGGTGCGGATGTCGAGGCGGTCGCCGAGGTCGCGCAGGCGTTCGCCGTCGGTGTCGACCACCGTAATGTCGTTGGCTTCACTGGCCAAATGCTCGGCCAGCGAACCGCCGACCTGTCCCGCACCGAGGATGATGATTTTCATCCAGTCACTCCGTTGAATCCGTTTAGCCGCGCGCGGCAGCGATCTTGATCAGCTTGGCGTAGTAGAACCCGTCATGGCCGCCCTGCTGGGCCAGCAATTGGCGACCATGGGGCTGTTTGATTCCGGCCGTGGTGGCCAGATCCAGTTCGCGGGCACCGGGGGTGCGCTCGAGGAACGCGGCGATGACTTCGGTGTTCTCGGTCGGCAGGGTCGAGCAAGTGGCGTAGAGCAGGATGCCGCCGACTTCGAGGGTTTTCCACATGGCGTCGAGCAGCTCGCCTTGCAATTGCGCGAGGGCAACGATGTCGTCCGGTTGACGCGTCAGCTTGATGTCTGGATGGCGGCGAATCACGCCAGTGGCCGAGCATGGTGCGTCGAGCAGGATGCGCTGGAACGGTTTGCCGTCCCACCATTTCTCGGTGTCGCGACCGTCGGCGGCGATCAGTTCGGCATTCAGACCAAGGCGTTCAAGGTTTTCCTTAACGCGCACCAGTCGTTTGGCTTCCAGATCCACCGCTACCACGCCGGCCAGCGCCGGTTCGGCTTCGAGAATGTGGCAGGTCTTGCCACCAGGGGCGCAACAGGCGTCGAGCACGCGTTGGCCCGGCGCCAGATCAAGCAGATCGGCAGCCAGTTGCGCGGCCTCGTCCTGCACGCTGATCCAGCCTTCGGCGAAACCCGGCAGGCTGCGCACGTCGGCAGCGGCTTCAAGGATGATGCCGTCGCGGCTGTAAACGCATGGCGTCGCAGCAATGCCCGCCTCGGTCAGCAGACCAAGGTAGGCGTCGCGGCTGTGATGGCGGCGGTTGACCCGCAGAATCATCGGCGGATGCGCATTGTTCGCTTCGCAAATGGCCTCCCACTGCTCAGGCCAGAAGGCCTTGAGGGATTTTTGCAGCCAGCGCGGGTGAGCAGTGCGCACCACCGGATCACGTTCCAGTTCGGCGAAAATTGTTTCGCTTTCGCGCTGGGCGTTGCGCAATACGGCGTTGAGCAGGCCCTTGGCCCACGGCTTTTTCAGTTTGTCGGCGCAACCGACGGTTTCGCCGATGGCGGCGTGGGCCGGCACGCGGGTGTAGAGCAATTGGTAGAGACCGACCAGCAGCAGCGCTTCGACATCGGCGTCGGCGGCCTTGAACGGTTTCTGCAGCAGTTTTTCCGCCAGCGCCGACAGGCGTGGCTGCCATCGCGCAGTGCCGAAGGCCAGATCCTGAGTGAAACCGCGATCGCGATCCTCGACTTTGTCCAGTTGCGTGGGCAGGGAGCTGTTCAGCGAGGCTTTGCCGCTGAGCACGGCGGCGAGTGCCTTGGCGGCGGCCAGACGCGGGTTCATTGCGCGTCCACCGCTGCGCCGAGTACGGTGCCGAGAGCAAACTTCTCACGGCGGCTGTTGAACAGGTCGCTGAAGTTCAGTGCCTTGCCGCCAGGCAATTGCAGACGGGTCAGGCACAGCGCTTGTTCGCCGCAAGCGACGACCAGGCCGTCCTTGCTGGCGCTGAGGATTTCACCCGGCGCGCCATTGCCCTCGGCAAGCGTCGCCGCCAGAACTTTCAGTGTTTCACCGTTAAGGGTGCTGTGGGTGATCGGCCATGGGTTGAAGGCGCGCACCAGTCGCTCCAGCTCAACCGCCGGGCGGCTCCAGTCGATGCGTGCTTCGTCCTTGTTGAGCTTGTGCGCGTAGGTGGCGAGCTCGTCGTTTTGCACTTCGCCTTCCAGCGTGCCAGCAGCCAGACCGGCAATCGCTTGCACCACGGCCGGCGGACCCATCTCGGCGAGACGATCATGCAAGGAGCCGCCAGTGTCTTCACCGGTGATCGGCGTGACGACCTTGAGCAACATCGGCCCGGTGTCGAGGCCGGCCTCCATGCGCATTACGGTAACGCCGCTCTCGGCATCACCGTGTTCGACGGCGCGCTGGATCGGCGCCGCACCGCGCCAGCGTGGCAGCAACGAGGCATGGCTGTTGATGCAGCCCAGACGCGGAATATCCAGCACCACTTGCGGCAGGATCAGGCCGTAGGCGACCACCACCAGCAAGTCCGGTTTCAGCGCGGCCAGTTCAGCCTGTGCATCGGCGTTGCGCAAAGTCGGCGGCTGCAACACCTGGATATTATTTTCCAGGGCGAGCTGTTTGACCGGGCTCGGCATCAGTTTTTGCCCGCGACCGGCCGGGCGATCCGGTTGGGTGTAGACCGCAACGATCTCGTAGGGGCTGTTCAGCAGGGCCTTGAGGTGTTCGGCGGCGAATTCCGGGGTGCCGGCAAAAACGATGCGCAGTGGCTCAGTCATGAAGGGCGTCTCATAAAAAGAAAAAGGCTTGCCGCAGCAAGCCTTTGAAGGAGGGGCATCAAGCGTTCTGGCGGTGCTGCTTTTCCAGTTTCTTCTTGATCCGGTCGCGTTTGAGCGTGGACAGGTAATCGACGAACAATTTGCCGTTGAGGTGGTCGCATTCGTGCTGGATGCACACCGCGAGCAGGCCTTCGGCGATCAGCTCATAAGGCTTGCCGTCGCGGTCCAGCGCCTTGATCCTGACCTTTTGCGGGCGGTCGACGTTTTCGTAGAAACCCGGTACCGACAGGCAGCCTTCCTGGTATTGGTCCATTTCTTCGGTCAGCGATTCGAACTCGGGGTTGATGAACACCCGCGGTTCGGTGCGGTCTTCGGAAAGGTCCATCACGACGATACGTTTGTGCACGTTGACCTGGGTCGCGGCAAGGCCGATGCCCGGCGCTTCATACATTGTTTCAAACATGTCATCGACCAACTGACGCACTTCGTCGTCCACTACAGCCACAGGCTTGGCGATAGTGCGCAGACGCGGGTCCGGGAATTCGAGGATGTTTAAAATGGCCATAGGCTTTGATTGCTGCACACGTTGAGTAAAGTCGGGCGATGGCCTGGCAGGTCCGAAGATGCAGGCTACCGTTGTGAAGCGTAGCTTGTGCATTTTGCACAAGCGAGCCACGGGGGCTCTGACGGTTCACGCGAATGCACATGATAAAGGGATTCACTGCATGAGGAAAACACTACTCGCCCTGCTGCTGTTGGCTTCGGCCGGCGTGGTGCAAGGGCAAGTGCAACTCAGGGATGGTTTTCCACAGCAATACACGGTGGTTTCGGGGGACACACTCTGGGACATATCCGGCAAATACCTGCGCGAGCCCTGGCAGTGGCCACAACTGTGGCGAGCCAATCCGCAAATCGAAAACCCCAACCTGATCTATCCCGGCGACACGCTGACCCTCAGTTATGTCGACGGTCAGCCGCGTCTGACCGTCAATCGCGGCGAGTCGCGCGGCACCATCAAGCTCTCGCCACGGATCCGTACCAGCCCGGTGGCCGAGGCGATTCCGAGCATTCCGCTGAAATCCATCAACAGCTTTCTGCTGAGCAATCGCATCGTCGACAAGGCCGAGGACTTCGACAAGGCGCCGTACATCGTCGCCGGCGATGCCGAACGCGTGCTCAGCGGTACCGGTGACCGCATCTTCGCTCGCGGCCATTTCGACCCCGATCAACCGGTCTACGGGATCTTCCGTCAGGGCAAGGTCTACACCGATCCGCAGACCAAGGAGTTCCTCGGGATCAATGCCGACGACATCGGTGGCGGTGAGATTGTCGCGACCGAAGGCGACGTCGCCACTCTCGCCCTGCAACGCACCACTCAGGAAGTACGCCTCGGCGATCGTTTGTTCAGCGGCGAAGAGCGCTCGATCAACTCGACCTTCATGCCCAGCGCACCAACGACCAACATCAACGGAGTGATCATCGATGTGCCGCGCGGTGTTACCCAGATTGGCGTGATGGACGTAGTCACGTTGAACAAGGGCAAGCGCGACGGTCTGGCCGAAGGCAACGTGCTGGTGGTGATGAAAACCGGCGAAACCGTGCGTGATCGCATCACCGGTCAGCCGCTGAAAATTCCCGATGAGCGCGCCGGTTTGCTGATGGTGTTCCGCACCTACGACAAACTCAGCTATGGCCTCGTGCTCAACGCATCGCGCTCGCTGGCGGTGCTCGACAAGGTGCGAAATCCGTAAGCTTGCTTCACAAGTTACCAACAGAGTTATCCACAGCTTGTTCCGAATGGTTCGGGACTTATAACGATCAAGGATGATCCATGATGCTGTCTGTCTGCACGCCGGTTTCGCCAGCGGAACTGGAAGCGCGTCTGCGCCTGCACCGCTTGCCGGACATCGGTCCGAAGCGGTTTGCCAAATTGCTCGAAGCTTTCGGCTCGGCGTCCAAAGCCATCAGCGCGCCAGCGAGTGCCTGGCGCTCGCTGGGAATGCCGGCGGCCTGCGCCGAAGCGCGACGCTGTCCTGAGGTGCGCGATGGCGCGAGCCATGCAATGCGCTGGCTAGAGCGGTCGGATCATCATTTGCTGATGTGGGATCAGGCGGATTATCCGGCGCTGCTGGCACAGATTCCGGATCCACCGCCGTTGCTGTTTGTCGCCGGGGATCCACTGATTCTGGAAAAACCGCAACTGGCAATGGTGGGTAGCCGACGCGCTTCGCGTCCGGGAATGGACACGGCAGCGGCGTTTTCCCGCAGCCTCGCCGGGGCCGGTTTTGTCATCACCAGCGGTCTGGCACTGGGCATTGATGCCGCTGCGCATCAGGCGGCACTGGATGTCGGTGGCTTGACCGTCGGTGTGTTGGGTACCGGGCTGGAAAATTTTTATCCACAGCGCAATCGGCGCCTGGCTGACGCGATGATCGCGTCCGGCAGCGCAGTGCTTTCGGAGTTCCCGCTGGATGCCGGGCCGACGGCGAGCAACTTCCCGCGTCGTAACCGGATCATCAGCGGATTGTCTCTGGGAGTGCTGGTGGTCGAGGCCAGCGTTGCCAGCGGTTCATTGATCACTGCGCGGCTGGCAGCCGAACAGGGGCGCGAGGTGTATGCGATTCCCGGCTCGATTCATCACCCCGGCGCGCGCGGTTGTCACCAATTGATTCGCGACGGCGCGGTGTTGGTGGAAACCATCGAGCACATCCTCGAAGCCCTGCGTGGCTGGCAGCATTTGCCATTGTCCGCAGACACCGCGAAAGTCGATCATCCATTGCTCATATTGCTGCACGCCGCGCCGCACACCAGCGAAGGCTTGGCCGACAGCAGCGGCTGGGCGTTACCGAAAGTGCTGGCGGCACTCACCGAACTGGAAATGGACGGCCGCGCGGTATGCGAAAACGGTCGCTGGTTGGCCAGGACAAGCTAGGTTTTACAAGGAAGATCGGTAAACTGCGCGAAACCTGATTGCGGAGAGTTTTTTCATGGTCAACAGTTGGCGTGTGCAACAAGCCGCACGAGAGATTCGCGCCGGGGCGGTGATTGCCTATCCAACCGAAGCCGTCTGGGGGCTGGGTTGCGACCCATGGAACGAAGAGGCCGTGGATCGGTTGCTGGCGATCAAGAATCGATCGGTGGTCAAAGGGCTGATTCTGGTTGCCGACAATATTCGCCAGTTCGATTTTCTGTTCGAAGACTTCCCGCCAGAGTGGATCGACCGCATGGCCAGCACCTGGCCGGGGCCGAACACTTGGCTGGTGCCGCATCAAGGTTTGTTGCCCGAATGGGTGACCGGTATGCACGACACCGTGGCGCTACGGGTCAGTGATCACCCGCAGGTGCGCGATCTGTGCTCGATGGTCGGGCCGTTGATTTCGACCTCTGCCAACCCACAGGGGCGCCCGGCAGCGCGCACCCGCTTGCGGGTTGAGCAATATTTCCGTGGGCAGATCGATCTGATACTGGGCGGGCAACTGGGTGGGCGCAAGAACCCCAGCGTGATTCGTGATCTGGCGACCGGCAAAGTCATCCGTCCCGACTGATCCAGCCTCTAACATTAGTAACGTGAGTACTCCTCGCCTTGACGGCGAGGAGTACTACGCGTGCCTGCGATTTATCCTGCAATGATGCTTGTTGTTGCGTCGGAAAAATCATCAACTATCTGAATTAACTGAATTTTCCCACCTGATTATCAGACCGCGTTTCGTGGCGGTATCGCCAAAAGCAACCATCCTTTCCCTGCACTCGAAACACTTCGATAAGTTAAGGTCTGCGGAGAAAGAATGGACACTACGGATTTGCAACTCACGGAATACTTGCAGACGCTTCAGGTGACGTTAAACAGTCATCAGGAGGGATGCCGGATCGTGATGCTTGAAGCGGGGTCGGATACCCAAGTGTTCGATCGGTTTATCGAACGGCAATTTCGGCTTCGGCTGCAGCATTACATGCTGACGTCCAGGGCGCGGATGCTCGAAACCCGACTGGCGACACGGCCGCGAAGTACCCACTTTCTGTTGTATCGGCACGATCAGTTGCTGGCGGTATTGAGGGCCACTCCGGCGCCGTTCGAGTGGGCTTCACTGGCGCAGCAGCATGTTTCGCCCACGGTGGCGTTATCACGCCATGTCGAACTCAGTCGCTTGATCTCGTACGCGCCCAGCGAACAGCCTATTGCCGTCGACAGTCTGATGGCGGCCGCTGCCGAGTGGGCCATAAAACAGGGCTATCAAGGTGTCACTGCGTTGTGCAGGGCATCGCAGTTGCGCCTGTACCAGCGTTTCGGTCTGATGCCGGTTGCCTCCAATCCCATGCATATCGAACAGCGCGCACGCGGGGATTACTGGGTGCTGTCAGCCGAGTGGCGGCAAATCCTCGCAGCGTTGCAACAGCCTGATTCCGCGACTGTCGGTCATCGGACGCCAAGACCGTCGGCGGCTCATCCACAGAAGTACTGAACACGCTCGAAGCGTCCTGTCAGTCATGGATCTGAAACCCTGACTGGCAGGACGCCGGGAGGTATCAAGGCAGTAGGACGGTGGAACCGGTGGTGCGGCGTGCCGACAGTTCGGTTTGCGCCTTCGCCGCATCAGCCAGTGGATAACGCTGGCTGATGTCCACCTTCAACTTGCCGCTGATGATCATCTCGAACAATTCATCGGCCATCCGCTGCAGGTTTTCGGCATTGTTGGCATAAGTTGCCAGTGTCGGCCGGGTTACGTAGAGCGAGCCTTTGGCGGCAAGAATGCCCAGATTGACCCCGTCCACCGCGCCGGAAGCATTACCGAAGCTTACGACCAGACCGCGCGGCGACACACTGTCGAGAGAGGTCAGCCAGGTGTCCTTGCCGACGCCGTCATAGACCACCGGGACTTTCTTGCCATCGGTCAACTCCAGCACGCGTTGCGCAACGTTTTCGTGGCTGTAATCGATGGTCGCCCAGGCGCCATTGGCCTTGGCCAGCTCGGCCTTCTCTTTGGAGCTGACGGTGCCGATCAGCTTCACGCCCAAGGCCTTGGCCCATTGGCAGGCGAGCGAACCGACACCCCCTGCCGCAGCGTGGAACAGAATGGTTTCACCGCCCTTGAGCTCATAAGTCTGACGCAACAGATACTGCACGGTCAGGCCTTTGAGCATGACCCCGGCAGCCGTTTCGAAGCTGATTTCGTCGGGCAGGTGCACCAGATTGTCCTGGGGCAGCACATGCAATTCGCTGTAGGCCCCCAACGGGCCGCTGCCGTAGGCCACGCGATCACCGACCTTGAAGCGGGTGACGTCGCTGCCCACGGCCTCGACGATGCCCGCACCTTCAGCGCCCAGGCCGGACGGCAAGGCTGGCGGCGCATACAGGCCGCTACGGAAATAGGTATCGATGAAGTTCAGGCCGATGGCCTTGTTGGCAACGCGTACCTGATTCGGGCCGGGGGTGGCGGGTTGATAGTCAACATATTCGAGCACTTCGGGGCCGCCGTGGGCGCGGAACTGGATACGCTTTGCCATTTGCCTGCTCTCCTTGGGTCTTTTGTGAGCCCCCTATCCAACTCCCATGCTTGATCTTCGTCAACTGCGGCGCGCCGTTGTGCGGTGGTATGCTACGCGCCCATTTGCGTCGCCCGCCTGCGGGGCGCCGCCCGATTCAAGGTGAAGCCATGACGACCCGCACCGACGCCGTAAAGGCCTATCTGCTCGACCTGCAAGACCGCATCTGCGCGGCTCTCGAAACCGAGGACGGCGGCACGCGCTTCGTCGAAGACGCCTGGACCCGGCCCGCCGGCGGTGGCGGTCGCACCCGCGTGATCGAGAACGGTACGGTGATCGAAAAGGGCGGCGTCAACTTTTCCCACGTCTTCGGCAGTGGTCTGCCACCGTCGGCCAGCGCCCATCGCCCGGAATTGGCCGGTCGCGGTTTCGAAGCGCTTGGCGTGTCGCTGGTGATCCATCCGCACAACCCGCATGTGCCGACTTCCCACGCCAACGTGCGTTTTTTCATTGCCGAGAAGGAAGGTGAAGAGCCGGTCTGGTGGTTCGGCGGCGGCTTCGACCTGACCCCGTATTACGGCAACGAAGAAGACTGCATCCACTGGCACCGCGTCGCCGAGCAGGCTTGCGCGCCGTTCGGGGCGGATGTCTACCCGCGCTATAAAGCCTGGTGCGACACCTACTTCCACATCAAGCATCGCCACGAACCGCGCGGCATCGGCGGTCTGTTCTTCGATGACCTGAACGAGTGGGACTTCGACACCAGCTTCGCCTTCATGCGCGCCATCGGCGACGCTTACATCGACGCCTATCTGCCGATCGTGCAGCGCCGTAAAAACGATGCTTTCACCGCGCAGCAGCGTGAATTCCAGGAATTCCGCCGTGGCCGTTACGTCGAGTTCAACCTGGTGTACGACCGTGGCACGCTGTTCGGCCTGCAATCGGGCGGGCGAACCGAATCGATCCTGATGTCGCTGCCGCCGCAAGTGCGCTGGGGTTATGACTGGAAGGCTGCACCTGGCAGCGAAGAAGCGCGTCTGACCGAGTACTTCCTGCAAGACCGCGACTGGTTAGGCGAAGCCTGAGGATTTCTGATGGATCGTTACGTCGTTTTCGGTAACCCGATCGGCCACAGCAAATCGCCGATGATTCACAAACTGTTCGCTGCGCAGACCGGTCAGAGCCTCGACTACTGCACGCTGCTGGCGCCGCTTGATGATTTCGCCGGCTGCGCCACGGCGTTTTTCCAGGACGGTCGCGGTGCCAACGTTACCGTGCCGTTCAAGGAAGACGCTTACCGTTTGGCCAATAGCCTGACTGCTCGTGCGCAGCGGGCCGGTGCGGTGAATACCTTGAGCAAACTGGCGGACGGCTCGCTGCTGGGTGACAACACCGACGGCGCCGGACTGGTGCGTGATCTGACGGTGAACGCCGGGTTCAGCCTGACCGGCAAACGCATCCTGCTGCTCGGTGCCGGTGGCGCGGTGCGCGGTGCGCTGGAGCCGTTGCTGGCGGAACAACCGGCCTCGGTGATCATCGCCAACCGCACGGTGGACAAGGCTGAATTGCTGGCCGAGTTGTTCTGCGACCTCGGGCCGGTGTCAGCCAGTGGTTTCGACTGGTTGCGCGAGCCGGTGGACGTGATCATCAACGCTACATCTGCCAGCCTGACCGGTGATGTGCCGCCGATTGCGCCGAGCCTGATCGAGCCGGGCAAGACCCTGTGCTACGACATGATGTACGGCAAGGAACCGACAGCGTTCTGCCGTTGGGCCACTGAGCATGGCGCAGCGGTGGTGATGGATGGCTTGGGGATGCTTGCTGAACAGGCGGCTGAGGCGTTCTTCCTGTGGCGCGGTGTACGCCCGGACACCGCGCCAGTACTCGCCGAACTGCGCCGGCAACTGGCCCAATAAGTACCATGTGGGAGCGAGCCTGCTCGCGAAAGCGGTCTGTCTGACACATCAATGTTGGATGTGCCGCAGTCTTCGCGAGCAGGCTC